>CAZVWH010000068.1:0-15904 GCA_964631175.1 uncultured Pirellulales bacterium
GCGGATATCCTTCGCCTTTGGTATTTCTGCCCTTTTGTGTGGTAGCAGTGACCTGCCCAACGGTTGTAGTCGGTGCCATTTGACCGCCCGTCATTCCGAAGACCGCGTTATTGATAAAGATAACTGTTATTTGTTCTGCTCGATGGGCAGCGTGAATAATCTCCGCTGTACCGATTGCTGCAAGGTCACCGTCGCCCTGGTACGAGAATATTATTTTATCCGGATTGGTCCTTTTCATACCCGTCGCCACTGCCGGTGCTCTACCGTGTGCCACCTCAACCATATCCACATCAAGATAGTTATACGCCAACACCGCGCAGCCGACAGGCGCTATGCCGATAGTTCGGCCGTGTATGCCCAGCTCATCGATTGTCTCAGCTATCAATCGATGGGCGATTCCATGTCCGCAGCCGGGGCAATAATGCGTTGGACAATCCTTAAATGTAGGTGTTCGTGTAAATATAGCTTTCATACTATTTGTATTGCGTATCTCGTATTGCGTATTGCGTTTTAGGTCTGATTTGAAGTTCCTTAATTTTGTCGAGGATTTCTTCGACTGTTGGTATGCCGCCGCCGGCTCGGCCGTAAAACAACACCGGTGCTTTTCCAGCTACAGCTAATTTTACATCCTCAACCATCTGGCCGAGGCTCATTTCCACAGTCAGGAATATGCGAAACTGCTCAGCGGCTCTGCTGATTTGCTCGGCGGGAAACGGCCACAGGGTGATAGGGCGTATCCAGCCTGCCTTGATTCCTTCTTCTCTTGCCTTATCCACTGCCCCACGAACAATTCTCGCTGCGATGCCATAAGCAACCACTACAATCTCGGCATCGTCAATCTTGAATTGCTCACAAAGCACTTCGTCTTTCTGGATTTGCTTATACTTGGCCTGCAGCTTATAATTAAATTTTTCCAGCACACCCTCACCGAGCCATAAAGAGCGGACGATGTTTTGCTCTCGGCCTTCGGCTCCGGTTAAAGCCCAGTCTTTAGACGGCAGGTCTCGGCCTAGTTTCTCGTGGAAAACTATCGGCTCCATCATCTGGCCCAGGATGCCGTCGGCTAAGACGACGACAGGCATCCGATATTGATCGGCTAAGTCAAACGCCAACGGCATACAATCAACCAGCTCCTGTACGCTTGACGGCCCTAAGACGATTGTTCGGTAGTCGCCGTGTCCCCCACCGCGGGTAGCCTGGAAGTAATCACCCTGAGATGGTGCGATATTGCCCAGGCCCGGCCCGCCTCGCATAACGTTGACCACAACAGCCGGCAGCTCTGCTCCAGCTAAATAGCTAATACCTTCCTGCATCAGGCTGATACCGGGACTCGATGAGCTGGTCATAGCTCTTTTGCCCGTGGCTGAAGCTCCAAATACCATATTGATCGCCGCCAGTTCGCTCTCGCTTTGCACGAAGACTCGGCCTTCTTCGGGCATTCTTCGGGACATATAGGCGGTGACTTCGTTTTGCGGTGTAATTGGATAGCCGAAGTAAGCATCGCAGCCGGCAATGATAGCCGATTCCGCAAGGGCTTCATTGCCACACATTAGAATCCTTTGAGTCACGCTTTTCCTTTAACTAAAGACGGCTTGCTCTTCTTTGGTTTGCCGTTTGCATCGTCCTCGCGATAGACCTCAATTGCCGCCTCCGGACAGATGATAGCACACATCGCACAGCCGGTACAATCGCTGCCAACCACTTCGGCCGGGAAGTAGCCGGCTTTGTTTGAGCGGTTGGAAATAATGATACCATTTTTCGGACATACGGCTACGCACAGTTCACAACCTTTGCATCGTTCGATATCAATAATTATTTTGCCAGCCATTTTCGTATATTATATTTAGTATCGTGTTTATTATTCACAATGTGTATTACACGCGACGAAACTAATCTATCGCATTTTAACAAGGCCAAAAACGATTGTAAAGTTAATAAGGGAATTATAAATGTCCCGAAGGTGAACCGGGATGAAACCGCGGTATCGTAAATCTCTAGTAAAATCCGATATTTCCTATTTTAATCAAAGTACTCATCTTTGGAGTCAAAAGCTGGAATGCAAACGTTGGCTATTCGCGTCCTTCCTACGGCACGATGTCGGCAGAGCGGTTTAATAAAGATTGCGGTCATGGGCTTTACAGTAACCAATTTGCCGTCAAGCTCAATAGAGCCATTTCCATCAAGAACAAAGTATATCTCTGTCAGTTTTTTGTGATAATGCTCCCGTGCATTATCTGTAATTTCAACTATATGCAACGTTGCTACGGGATTATCAGGACTTATGAAGGCCCGCTGGGTATAGCCGCAAGGACAGCTTTGGACATCTATTTCATCGAAATGCGCTATCATGTAATTTGGCGTATTCTTCTCCCCCAAAAAAGTCTATTGAATTCTCAGTTGTCTTTATGTATATTTTGCCGATAAACAGCAATTTAATCAATATGTAAAAGAGCTTATACGGGAGCAGTTACGATGAGTTCAAAACCTAACGCTATTGTAGCCCAGTCCGGCGGACCAACCTCTGTTATTAATTCAAGTGCCTGCGGCGTAATCCAGCAGGCAATGAAATCAGGCAAAATTGGTCGCGTAATAGGGGCAATCAACGGCATATTAGGCGTCCTAAAGGAAGAACTATTTGACCTCTCGGCTGAATTACCCGAAACCATTGAAGCATTAAAGCAAACACCTGCCGCAGCCATTGGCTCGTGCAGATATAAGTTAAAATCGCTCGAAGAGTCCAAGGCGGATTTTGAACGGGTGCTGGACGTCTTTAAGGCGCATGAGATTCGCTACTTTTTCTATGCCGGCGGAAATGATTCGATGGATACGGCGGATAAGGTCAATAAACTGGCAGCGGATGCAAAATATGAGCTTACGTGTATGGGCATTCCGAAAACGGTAGATAACGACCTTGCATTCACCGACCATTGTCCGGGCTATCCGAGCGTAGCTAAGTATGTCGCCACCTGCGCTATGGAAGCCGGCCGAGATACCGATGCGCTCTATACAACAGATACCTGCACAATTTTAGAAGTGATGGGACGAAATGCCGGCTGGATAGCAGCAGCAACGGGTCTTGCACACCGAAGCAGCGAGGATGCGCCGCATCTTGTTTACATGCCCGAAGCAGCCTTTTCGTTCGATAAATTTATCAGCGATGTTCAAGAAGTGCTTAAAGAATTAGATAGGGTCTTTATTGTTGCAGGTGAAGGTTTAAAAGATGATAAAGGTCAGTACGTCACTGCTGACTCAGGTACTTTCAGCAAAGACAGTTTCGGCCATGTCCAACTCGGCGGCGTCGCAGATATGCTCAAAGCAGTAATTGAAAAGGAAGTGAAAATTAAGGCCCGCTGCAATAAGCTCGGCACTAATCAGCGAAGTGCTATGCACTTTGCTTCACTAACCGATGTCAATGAGGCCTATATGTGCGGACAGATGGCGGTAAAACACGCGATGGAAGGTGTCAATGGCAAGATGGTGACACTGGTTAGAGAAGATAGGCCAAAATACAAATGCACAGCAGGACTTGCAGAGCTTCGTGATGTAGCCAATGGCGAAAAGAAAGTGCCCAAAGAATTCATAAATGACAAAGGAAATCACATCACTGATGCAATGCGCGATTATATAAGGCCTTTAGTGCAGGGCGAAGCACCTATAAAAATCGGCGAAGACGGACTGCCTGTATTTATGCGATTCGAGCGAAAACCATTGGAGAAAAAACTGCCAAAATATATATAATACATCAAAAAATTGTTTAGGGGTTTTGTCCCCCAAAGGAACGGAAAAATGAATACATTATTTGATGTTAAAGGTAAAATTATCGCTATTACCGGTGCCGGCGGAGTTCTGTGCGGCACAATGGCCAGAGCACTCGGTGCCGCCGGCGCGAAAATCGCTGTGCTTGATTTGATCGAGACGGCCGCAAAAAAGGTTGCCGATGAAATTAAATCTAATAACGGCCAAGCAATTGCAGTAAAGTGCAATGTGCTCGATAAAGAGACTCTGCAGGCCGCTAAAGAAAAAATCATCGATAAACTTGGCCCGGTTGACGTGTTGATAAACGGAGCAGGCGGCAATAAAAAAGAGACCACTACGTCGCCAGACCTTTCTTTTTTCGATCTTCCAAGTGAAGCTGTTCGATTTGTTTTCGACCTAAATTTTATTGGCACGCTACTGCCGACACAAGTCTTCGCTAAAGAAATGGCTGAAAGAGAAACCGGCATAATACTAAATATTTCCAGCATGAATGCTTTCCGCCCTTTGACTAAAATCCCCGCGTATTCAGCAGCTAAAGCAGCCGTGAGCAATTTCACGCAATGGCTGGCGGTGCACATCTGCCAGAACTATTCCAAGGACATCCGCGTCAATGCGATTGCGCCGGGATTTTTCCTGACTGAACAAAACCGCTTCCTCTTGACCGACGAGAAAACCGGCAAGCTGACCGACCGAGGCAAAACGATCATCGACCATACGCCGATGGGAAGATTCGGCCAGCCGGAAGAGCTGGTCGGAACTGTTATGTGGCTGCTAAGCGATGCGGCTAAGTTTGTCACCGGAGTTGTCGTCCCCATAGACGGCGGCTTCTCAGCTTTCAGCGGGGTTTAAATCCCGCAACAGGCGGAAAGCGAATTTAGGATTAAGAGATGACCGAAAAAAATCCTTTCTCAAGAAGAGATTTTCTTAAGTCAGCCGGAGCGGCTTCGGTTGCTATTGGTTTTGCAACCAGACGTGCCACCTCCCAGGCGAAATTAAGAAAAATCGTTGGCAAGAAACCAGGAAATGTAATATTCATTTTGAGCGACGACCATCGGTATGATTTTATGGGTTTTCTGAAAAAACCTAAATTCCTGAAGACACCAAATATGGATCGTATGGCTCGAGAAGG
This sequence comes from uncultured Pirellulales bacterium, assembly GCA_964631175.1. Taxonomy (GTDB): domain Bacteria; phylum Planctomycetota; class Phycisphaerae; order Sedimentisphaerales; family Anaerobacaceae; genus CAZVWH01. The sequence goes on from CAZVWH010000068.1 coordinate 4,886, forward strand.
AGCACATATCGCCAACGCTTTTGTAACCACATCATTATGCTCGCCCAGCCGCGCCTCGATACTGACAGGCCAATACTCGCACAGGCACGGCGTCGTGGACAACCAGACTCCAATTCGAAAGGACGTCACATTCTTCCCACAATATCTAAAGGAAATCGGCTACGAAACGGCATTTATAGGCAAATGGCACATGGGCCACCAAAAGGACAGCCCTCGGCCGGGCTTCGATAAGTGGGTCAGTTTCCGAGGCCAAGGCGAATATTACAATTGCCAGCTAAACGTCGACGGCAAACAAGTCAAAGCCAAGAAACACATCAGCGACGAACTAACCGACTATGCTCTCAATTGGCTTAAAAAGGAACGAGACCGGAGCAAGCCATTCTTCTTATATCTTTCGCACAAAGCGGTTCACGCCATGTTCGAGCCGGCCAAGCGACATCGGGGCAAATATGAAAACGTCACGCTCGAATACCCAAAGAGTATGGCTGATACGACAGAGAGCTACACGGGCAAGCCTCGGTGGGTCAAGGAACAACGCAATAGCTGGCACGGCGTGGACTATATGTACCACGGCCAGATGGATTTCGACACATTCTACAAGCGCTATTGCGAGACTTTGCTGAGTGTCGATGAGAGCATAGGTAATGTATTACACTGCCTTGAAGAAATGGGAGTTGCAGATTCAACCCTGGTATTTTATATGGGTGACAACGGCTTTAGCTTTGGCGAGCATGGCCTGATCGACAAGCGTCACGGCTACGAAGAATCCATACGAGTGCCACTATTGGCCCGGTGCCCGGAAATCATAAAGCCCGGAATAAAAGTCGAACAATTAGTACAGAATATAGACATTGCTCCAACGATACTACAAGCAGCGGCTTTGCAGACGCCGGATGACATGGACGGCAGGTCCTTCTTACCTCTGCTTGCAGGCCGGAAAGTTCCCTGGCGGGACGCCATATTCTATGAATACTACTGGGAGAGAAACTACCCTCAGACACCAACGGTTCATGCTGTACGTACTGACAGATATAAATACTTGCACTATCACGGCATCTGGGACACGGATGAACTATATGATCTGGACAATGATCCGGAGGAAATGTTTAATCTTATTGACGATCCGAGCCACAAACAACTGATAGAAGAATTGAACAAAAGATTATTTAACTGGCTTCAGGAAACGGACGGCATGAAAATTCCACTAAGGCCAGATATAGGATTTAGAGGTAACAAACGAGGCCCCAGGAAAGTTAGTATCTACAAATTTTACGGAGAACAAAGATGACGGAAATTGATCCGGCAAGACCGCTAAAGAAATTCAGACCGGAAAAGAAATTTTTCGTTGGCGTTGATTCGGACGGCTGTGCATTTGACACGATGGGCATCAAACAACGCGAGTGTTTTTGCCCGTGGATGATTGCCTATTTTGGACTTCAGCCGGTCGCTCAGGCAGCCCGTGAATGCAAGGAGTTTGCAGATTTGTTTTCTAAAACGCGTGGTGCCAACCGACATAAAACAGCCAAGCGAATCATAGCAGAGCTGCTGCCTAATCATCCGATGACAAAGGCGAGAAATTTCCGGGTTCCGCAATACCCGCACTATTTTGCGTGGGTTGACGACCCAGAGAGCCTATTAAGTAACGACGGCCTAAAGCAGGCTATCGCCAAAGCCACGGATCCGGAGGTCAAACGTGAGCTGGAGCTTGCTCTGGCCTGGAGTGAGCGGGTCAATTGGGCTATCGGAGAGACGGTCAAAGGCATGCCGCCGTTTCCGTATGTGCGGGAGTGCCTTGAAAAAATCCAGCCTTTAGCTGATGTTATTGTCGTTTCAGCTACGCCTAATGAAGCACTCAAACGTGAGTGGGAAGAACACGGTATCGCCAAGTACGTAAAGGTTATAGCAGGACAGGAAATGGGCAAGAAAGCTCAACACCTCGAATACGCCGCGAAGGGGAGGTATGAAAAGGACCATGTTCTGATGATTGGCGACGCACCGGGGGATATGAAGGCCGCCAGGGCTAATGATGCTTTGTTTTATCCGGTTAATCCTGGTAACGAGGTAGAATCATGGAAAAGATTCCACGATGAAGCGTTTGATAAATTTCTTAATAGCAACTACGCCGGCGACTACGAAGAAAAAGTAATCAAAGAATTTGATGCTTATCTGCCTGAAACACCTCCATGGGAAAAATAAAAATTCATTTTTAACGCAATACGACATACGCAATACGCACGACGAGTTAAATGTTAATCGAACGTCAAAGAAAAAAAGGTTTTATTGGAAACGATGAAGCTCGCGAAGCAATTGCCGAGTTCTTCGCGCGAAACGACTATGCCGGCAAACGAATCTTGCTTATAATTCCCGACAACACACGTTCGGGGCCTATCGGAGATATATTCAAAATCATCTATGACTGTCTGGAGCAAAAGGTAAAAAACATTGATTGTTTGGTTGCACTTGGAACTCATCCTCCGCTTTCAGAAGAGCAAATCTGCACAAGGCTGAATATAACAGTGAAAGAGCATCACAGCAAATACGCACTCGTGAAATTCTTTAATCACGAATGGCAAAGACCTGAGACATTTACTCCTATCGGAAAAATCACCGCCGACGAAATTGAGCAGATAAGTGACGGCTTGTTTCGCGAGCAAGTCGATGTGGCCATCAATAAATTGATCTTAGAGTACGATGAATTTTTCATCGTGGGCCCCGTTTTCCCTCACGAGGTGGTGGGCTTTTCCGGCGGACATAAGTACATCTTTCCGGGAATTGCCGGCGAAGAAATCATAAACTTTTTTCACTGGCTCGGAGCTGTTATCACAAATCCCGTTATAAACGGCAACAAGTGGACGCCGACCAGAAAGGTCGTTGAAAAGGCGGCCTCGTTTATAAAAATGCCTCACACACTATTTGCCATCGTTGCCGTCGAAGATAAGCTCAAGGGACTATTCATCGGCGATTGCGTCCAGGCCTGGGAAAAGGCGGCAGATTTATCAAAAGACGTCCACATCGTTTATAAAGACCAGCCATATAAAACCATTCTTGGCATTACGCCAAAGATGTATGACGATATATGGACAGCCGGCAAGGTGGCGTACAAACTCGAACCGGTAGCTGCTGATGGTGCGACACTTATTATATATGCCCCGCACATAACGGAAATATCATATACTCACGGCAAGGTTCTGGACAAAATAGGCTATCACACGCGAGATTATTTCCTAAAGCAAATGGATAAATTCATGGATGTCCCGCGGGCCTCGCTGGCGCACTCCACGCACGTTAAAGGTATCGGCACGTTCATCGACGGCGTTGAAAAGCCCAGGATTAATGTAGTGCTCGCAACCGGCATTGGTAGGCAGCGCTGCGAGAAAGTGAACCTCGGCTATATGAATCCTGCTGAAATAAAAATATCCGACTATGAAACCAGAGAGGACGAAGGAATTTTAGTTGTACACCACGCCGGCGAAACGCTATACAGATTATCCAGTGGATATATACCAACTATTCCAAAATATTAAACCGGCAGAAATATACAGTCAAATACTATGCCAGTCAATCTAAACAATAAAAATATCAACATCAAAGCTGTCGCAAAGAAGGCGTTGAAGGACGATGAACTGCCGGCTGAGCTGCTTGATAATCTCTGGTCGAAGAACGAAACGATAAGATATAATAGTCATAAGGTTCTCTTTTTTATAACAGAAGAACAGCCAAAAACCTTATACTCCAATTGGGATTATTTTGTCAAATTTCTGGACAGTGACAACACTTACCACAAGCTTAGTGCAGCGCTTCTCTTAGCAAATCTTACTAAGGTTGATAAAGACAACAAGTTCGAGAAAGTGTTTGACCGGTTCTATGGTCTGCTAAACGACAAGAGCTTTATCACGGCAGCATACCTTGCAGGTGCTTCAGGAAAAATTGTAAAGGCAAAACCAAAACTTCAAACAAGGATAACCAACAGACTTCTAAGTATAGACAAAACCCATCACGAGCAGGAACGCAAGGACTTGGTCAAAACATCTATCATAGAAGCTTTTGAAGAGTATTTCGACCAAACAAGGAACAAAAAAAGAATCATTGAATTCGTTAAGAAACAATTGAGCTGTAAGAGTCCAAAAACCAAAAAGACGGCAAAAGAATTCTTAAAACGATTGAATTAACCAATACCTAAAACCGGTGATTAATTACAGTGCGGTTGTTATAATGTACCAATGCTGAGATTAAACAAATAATTACATAAGGAGTAAAGTAAAATGTCAAAAGCGGATTCGACAAGCTCACCGCAGGCAGATATCGGCCTGATTGGTTTGGCGGTGATGGGTGAAAATCTAATTCTGAATATGGAAAGCAAGGGCTTCACGGTGGCCTGCTTTAACCGCACCGTATCAAAAGTTGATGATTTTATAAACGGCCGTGCACAAGGCAAAAACATCATCGGATGCCATTCTATCGAAGAGTTTGTCGAAAACCTAAGTAAGCCGCGAAAGATTATGCTGATGGTAAAAGCCGGCAAGCCCGTCGATGATTTTATCGAGAAGCTCCTGCCCTCTCTGGAAGATGGTGACATCATCATCGACGGCGGTAACTCGCACTTTCCCGACACCATCCGCAGAACTGCATACGTCGAGAGCGAAGGCAAGCTATATATCGGTACAGGCGTCTCCGGCGGTGAAGAAGGGGCGCTGCGAGGCCCTTCAATTATGCCAGGCGGCTCCCCTGCAGCATGGGAGCATGTGAAACCGATCTTTCAGAAAATCGCAGCCAAGGCACCCGACGGCCAGCCGTGCTGCGAATGGATGGGCGAAAACGGAGCCGGTCACTTCGTTAAGATGACGCACAATGGCATCGAGTACGGCGATATGCAGATGATTTGCGAGACATATCAGATGATGAAAGTAGGCCTCGGCATGACAAATAAGCAAATGCACGATTGTCTCGCCGAGTGGAACGAGGGCGAGCTTGGCTCATACCTCGTTGAGATAAGCCGTGACATCCTCGCGTATAAAGATGAGCAAGGCAATGAAGTTATCGACCTTATTCTCGATACAGCCGGCCAAAAGGGAACTGGCAAATGGACCGCTATTGAGGCATTGAATCTCGGCCAGCCTTTGATGCTCATCGGCGAAGCTGTCTTCGCTCGCTGCCTTTCAGCTTTGAAAGAAGAACGCGTCGCGGCCGCAAAGCTACTCAAAGGACCACGGGCAAAGTTCAAAGGTGACAGTTCCAAATTCATTGAAGACCTGCGAAAGGCCTTGTACGCATCAAAGATTGTCAGCTACGCCCAGGGCTATCAGTTGATGCGTGCAGCGGCTGCAGAGTACAATTGGAACCTCAATTATGGTGGCATCGCGTCGATTTGGCGGGGCGGCTGTATCATCCGTTCGGTTTTCCTCAACAAGATAAAAGACGCATTCGATAAAAATCTCAACTTGACTAATCTTTTGCTCGATCCGTTTTTCAAACGTGCTGTCCGAAAAGGCCAGGCCTCCTGGCGGCGAGTCATCAGCACAGCAATCAAGCTCGGCATCGCGGTGCCGGCAATAAGTTCTGCTTTGGCCTATTATGATGGCTATCGTGCCAACCGCCTGCCGGCTAATCTACTGCAGGCCCAGCGGGACTATTTCGGCGCCCATACTTACGAACGGGTGGACAAGCCGCGAGGCGAATTTTTCCATACAAACTGGACCGGCCACGGCGGCGATACATCAGCCTCAACTTATACAGTTTAATTAGGACCGCTCTCTTATGGTCGCGGCTCTGTTTTCAAACGCATATATTTTTTATGAACCTTAGGCGTAGAAAAAACAAGGCCATAAGATAAAACTTAAAATGCTTTGGAGAAAAGATCATAAGTCATTTCGACCAAAGCGTCCCCAAGGGACGCGAAGTGGAGAAATCTATTCAAAAAGCAGATTTCTCGACTCTCCTTTCGGCTCGCTCGAAATGACATGTACTATGTTTTCTACAAAGCAAATTCTAAACAAGGAAAGTCGTTATGTATAAGATTTTCATGCTAATTGCTCTGTCGGTGCTGGCAATTGGGTGGATAGCCTACACATTATGGATGCGTAAGATCTATGAAGAAGAAAAGAAAACAGGCAGACCAAAATCCGAACGTCTGCAAAAAACCAAAAGCGAAGTAGTCGATTGGGCTAAGAAGATGGCGAAATTCGAGCCGCCCACGCGCAAGAAGACAGAGGACAGAAAACAGAAGACAGAAGACAGAGAAAAGAAGCAAGCTGAGCGAGACCAGCCCAAAAATGATTAAATGGTAAATAGTTATCAATTACCAGTTACCAATTACCAAATGTGAGGACAAGAGATGACTGCTGAATTTATGACGGAAGATTTTCTACTGCAAACCAAAACCGCTAAAACTCTTTACCACGAGCATGCAAAGAAAATGCCAATTTATGACTATCACTGTCACCTGCCGGCTGATTTGATTGCCACCAACCATCGGTTTAATAACCTGACCCAGATATGGCTCTATGGCGACCATTATAAATGGCGGGCAATGAGAACCAATGGCATAGCGGAAAAATACATCACCGGCGATGCGGACGATTACGAAAAGTTTGAAAAGTGGGCACAGACCGTCCCCTACTGCATTGAAAATCCGCTTTATCACTGGACTCATCTGGAGCTGAAATGTTATTTTGGTATAAGCAACAAGCTGTTAAATCCGAGTACAGCAAAAGAAATCTACCAGACTGCCGGCGAGATGCTGCGAACTCCAGAATTTAGCGTCCGCAACATCCTCCGTAAGATGAATGTTAAGCTTATTTGCACCACAGAAGGTCCGCTTGATTCATTAGAGCACCATAAGAAAATCAAAGAAGACGGCTTTGAAGTAAAGGTCCACACGGCCTGGCGGCCGGATATGGCTATGGCGGTTGAAGATATATCGGCTCTGAACGTATTTATTGATAAGCTTGAAGAAATCTGTGACATGGAAATAGCTAATTTCCATTCATACCTTGAGGCGATCCGAGAACGTCATTACTACTTCCATAAAAACGGCTGTCGTCTTTCCGACCACGGCCTTGAAACCGCATACGCCGAAGACTACACCGGAAAAGAGATCGAAACAATATTCGGCAAAATCAAACGCGGAAGGGAACTGGAAATTAGCGAGCGTCTCAAGTTCAAATCTGCGATGATGGTCGAATTTGCTTTGATGGACTATGAAGCCGGCTGGGTTCAGCAGCTTCACCTCGGCACCCTTAGAAATAACAATACACGAATGCTCAAGACGCTCGGTCCAGATACCGGATACGATTCCATCGGCGATTTCGAGATAGCCAAACCATTAGCCAAATTCCTTGACCGCCTGGACAGCCGAAACAAGCTGCCGAAAACAATCCTTTACAATCTCAATCCGAGGGATAACGCCTTAATGGTCACCATGGTCGGCAACTTTCAGGATGGCTCCGCAGCCGGCAAAATTCAGTACGGCTCAGCGTGGTGGTTCCTCGACCAAAAGGATGGGATGGAGGAGCAGATGCGCGTGCTTTCAAATATGGGCCTGTTGAGCCGATTCGTTGGTATGCTGACCGACTCAAGGAGCTTTATGTCTTATCCGAGGCACGAATATTTCCGCCGAATACTGTGCAATATTCTTGGAAGTGACGTTGAAGCGGGTCTGTTGCCCAGCGATTTAGAGCTGCTTGGAAAAATGGTCGAGGATATCTGCTTTAACAACGCTAAAAACTATTTTCCAATGGAATTGGATTAGCAAGTTACAAAAATTTTTGTAATAATTGCTGCTGGATAATCCTCCAATAATACTGGATAACCCCCCAACAAACCTGTCCCCTCGGCCATGCTCGGGGCAGGCCTGAGCGGAGTCGAAGGATTGGGGGGCTAAACAAATCTTGTTTGACAATGAATTTGAGTTTAGCGGACAAAACGCATTCATTTTATATGAACCGTATTATACGTTTTGACCCAAAGCCCTGAACATCGCCAACAAATTCTCGATCGGCGTATTGCTTTGAATATTGTGAATTGTATTGAAGACGAATCCGTTCTTTCGGCTGAATATCTTAACGCGTTCGGTGACTTGCTCAAACACTTCATCGGGAGTACCGAACGGCAATGTCCTTTGAGTATCAACGCCGCCACCCCATAAGACAATCCTGCCGCCGTATTTTTCAACCAACAAATTCGGGTCCATGCCTCTCGCTGAGGTCTGGAGAGGAGTTAGAATATCAAAACCAGCTTCAATGAATCCTTCAATCAATGGCTCGCAGCCGCCACAGCAGTGCTTCATCGACTTCCATTTAGTATTGGCATGAATCCAGTCGTTGATTTTTTTACTGTATGGCAGATAAAGCTCTCTGTATCCTTCGGGTGAGCAAAATAGTGTATCCTGTGCCGCCAGGTCGGTGCCGTCCAGAGCCACAACGTGCACCTTATCGCCGACAGCCTGGTAAATCCGCTCAAGATTCTTGACTGCAATTTCAGCCTGACCTGCAAATACCTCTTTAATATATTCTCTTCGTGTGATAGTGCTTATGTACCATTCTTCGATGTCGCGAATCCCTTTCGGGTCCTTCATCCACGTTGCCGGCACAAGTGCTATGTCGCCGAAGGCCATTCCCGAAAATCCTGCCGCAATCGCCAGGTTGGTGTTTTTATAAAGCTCATTTGCCTTTTGCTCGTAGTACTTAAGGTCTTTATCACCGATTAAGGTAAAATCCTCAAGATTATCCGCAGGGTTCAATTTAGCATCATCAATAGGCTTTTGACGAATAATCGCGTCAAAATAGAAACCGCCTTTGGGCATCCTGGCTGAAGCTGGTGCCGACTTGTCACCTTGTGGATACATTAAAATATCGCCGTTAGGATCAGGGTCGGTATTGAACTTGTCAGGCACTAACACATTTGTACCGTCGAATGTTTGCCATGGTTTCCAATCTGTGTCCTCAAAGCCGAACATATTTTTGGGTGTGGGCAGATTGACGACATCAAGTCCGAGCGCCTCTCGCAGCTCGGCATCAACTTCTCCGAGCATTTGATAAGGCTCAACAACTTTCACCAGCTCATCTGGCCTGCCCAAACCGAGTGCCCGCCGCAGCTCGGCTACGACGCTAACCTGAATCCCAGTCCAGGATGTTCCGCCCATATCCACAGGAGTACGATCCACTTTTTCAAAGTTCAAAGCTTTAAGAACTCTTTCGCGTGAATTCATAATATTGTGCGCCTCCTTAATGCAAGATGTTCAATCTGACCCGCCGTACGCGGATTTAAAAAGTTGCCTTGCAAGCTCGACGTAACCTTCACTCAACGGGTGACTGGCATCGCGATACATACTGCTGGGTAGTGCCTCAGGCATATAGTAAGGAATATTATTCTGCTTGAGCCAAGCCTCAATCTTTTTTTTCATCTGTCGATAAGTGTTGATGCTTCCTCTCTGCAATATATGCTCATTAAACGGGCCTAACAATACTAATACCCTGTTTCCTCTTTTTCTTAATAACTCAACTGAGTACTTAAAAAATCTCCATTGCAATGAATTCTCAATCGCTACCCATTGGATATCCTGTTTGGTTACACCTTTTTCGTACCAGGGAAGATGTCCAGACCAATTATAGCCGTCAGAGGCCGGCAGTTGCAATGTAATATTTTTCAAAGGATTTTCGTAAGGATGCTCCAGAGTCCACCTCGGCAGATCCGGATTCTCGAAATATGCTCTCTTCAAATGGGACGTCCAGCTAAAGAAAGATATATAACGCTCAATCACTGACTTGATTCTCACAGATGAAGAAACCTTATAGCACGGAATATTCGGAACAAACTGCGGCACTAACTTAGGATGATTAAAATTGAATTCCTTTTCAATCTGCAAATCATGCTTTTTTGAGCTCGTCCATAAGGGATTAAAATGCAAAATAATGTCTTTGTCTGTGATGTCCCGACCATAGTATCGAAGCAAACCCGCCAACGCCACCGGATGAATGCCGTCCACACCCATATTAACGAACTTATGTCGGCCAGCGACTTCATTGAGATAGCCAGATAACGTATTTTCTTTTGACACATAATGTCCCCAAACAACCGAATCGCCTATGACTAATGTTTTTTCTCGTGAGCAGGCCCATTGGCAGTATCGGCTGAACAGCCAGTAGTCATCGCTCAGGCTGTATGGTAAGCGATAGTCTGGCCCAGGTTTCAATTTCTCAATGTGTTTCCAGAGTATAGGTACACAATAAAATAGAGCCGAGACAACTACTGCAACAATGAGCCATTCAAAGCCTGATAACCGCACGCAGTTGGAGCCGAAAGGAATCTCTAATTCCATCGTTTCTCGTCTGTCGCTTCGGTTCATCGGCGATATTCCTTCTTCAGAACTGCAAATAAATAAACGGTGTCTCGCTTGATTTAGCAAAAACAACTAAGTACATAATCATAGCAACAACTAATCCTATGCGCACAGCTCTTGTTTCAAGGACCCACCTGATTGCGGATTCATAGATAAACTGATAAAGCCAAACGGTTAAAATCAAAGTCAAAGCCAATAACGGACAGTATGGATTCGCTAATCCTGAGCTGAACAATCTTGTTATAATCAGCCATGCGTCACTTATATTTTCCGCCCGGAAGAAAATCCACGCAAACGTCACAAGGGCAAACACGAAAAGCTGTTTTACCAATCCCGGCACTTTTTCTTTATAAAACGATGTCCCTTCGAGCTCTCTTGTTAAAAACCTTCCTAAAGCGTGTACCGCGCCCCAGATTACGAAAGTCCAGGCAGCACCATGCCATAAGCCTGAAATAATCATAGTCAAAAACATATTTCTATAGGTTTTGAGCTTGCCGTGCCGGTTGCCTCCCAGAGGAATATAGACATAGTCCTTAAACCAGGATGATAAACTGATATGCCATCTTCGCCAGAAGTCGCCTAAGCCCGTCGCCAAATACGGATTATTGAAGTTCAGCATCAAACGTACACCCATCATACGAGCCAAGCCGCGCGCCATATCCGTGTAGCCGCTAAAGTCAAAA
>CAZVWH010000069.1:0-3369 GCA_964631175.1 uncultured Pirellulales bacterium
GGTGTGTAATAGGGTGAAGAATGAGCATATTTTTATACAATCGTGCACGATGGTAGAAGATAAGCTGCTTATTTTCAGGTTTAAGCAAGGCCATAGCGAGGCCTTACGGCGGATCTATGACAAGTACAAAGTCGGGCTGCTTAAGTTAGCTTTCGTGCTCATTGGCGATGTGAATATGGCTGAGGATATAGTTCATGATATGTTTGTCAAGTTCGCTCAGTCAGCCGATCGTATCAAATTGACCGGCAGTCTTAAGAGCTATTTAATTACGAGTGTAATTAACCAGATTCGAAATTACTTGCGTGATAAAAATCGGCACGGAGAGAACCATCTTGAAGGAATCGAGTTGCCCTCATCATCGCAGCGAAGTCCCCATCAATGGGCGGTTCTTAGTGAGCAACTGACACTCCTTAGTCAGGCTCTACAACAATTGCCGTACGAGCAGCGGGAAGTTGTTTGCTTTCGAATGGAAATGGACATGACATTTCGCCAAATTGCGACACTACAGAGAGCATCTGTTAATACGGTCAAAGGCCGATATCGGTATGCTATGGCAAGACTGCGGTCGTTGCTTAATAGTGAGGTAGAAAAATGAAATCCGCAGATAAGATAAAACGATTTTTCGAAAAAGCTGAGCTTAACGTTAATTCTAATGCTGATGAACAAGTATTCAAAGATGTTCTTCAGGCTCAGCAAAAGACAACAAAAAAATTATCGGCTATGCCGGAGATATGGAGAATAACTATGAAAAGTCCAATAGTAAAACTTGCCGTTGCTGCGTTACTTGTTATCGCGTGTTTGACGGGCATATTCATGTTTAAAGAAACATCAAGCGCCGCTTGGGCGATTGAGCAGAGTATTGAGGCAGCCAGTCAGTATAAAGCCATATTCATCGAAGGATTGGATTCGGAACGTACCTGGAGAGAAGACGGGAGTTTAGAGCAAAGACCGTACAAATCGTGGGCCGTAGCCAATGATGATCAAACTATAATCGAAAAGTACCGACACGAGGTGGATGGTATTCCGATTATCATCACAAACGGCCAAAAGACCTGGCGATATGACCCGAATACAAATACTGTGCAGATTGAAAACCGTCCATACGTGGCTTCTGAATGTTGGTGTGGGAGCCAGCTACTTGAACAACTCAAGGGCTTTCATGATTCAGGAATCATAACCCATTGGGAAGTGACCTATGGTCAAGAGCCTAACACAGACAAAGAACAGGCCTTCCTAAGGATTGCTTGGCTCGAAGAGCGTTATAATGGGCCGAGATCATTATGGATTGAGTTTGATATGGAAAGCAAGCTTCCGGTTAGTTTCAAACAGTGGGAAAATCCCAAATGGGGGGGACCAGCTACCTTGGTTGGGGAAAAAATTACGTATTACGAGAACCTTACGGATGAACTCTTTGAGTTTGAGATTCCCGAAGGAGCATCTGTGATTGAACATTAGGCAAGGGTTCCCGTATAGCGGGGCCCCAAGCCACCAATCAAATATTCATGTTGGAAGTAAAAACGCCCCCCTGCTTTCTTGCGAAAGCAAGAAGGGGGGCGTTTTTTATTCTAAATCAAGGCCTTGCCGAAGTAGAATTTTCAGCTTTCGTCGACAATCCAAATCAGTATAGCAACAGCATACGATATTAAAGGTCTATCTCAGTTGAATTTCTTACATCCAATTCACTATTATCTTTTGTTTTAATTGAGACATTTTCAAACTTCCAACCCTGTGCATAGGATATGCCGCCAGCGGTATTAGCTTCTATTTCGACATCCTTGAGGTGGAAATTCTTTACGATGGATTCGGCCATTCCGGAAGCCGATATTGCCCTTCTGCCGCCGGTGACCTTAATACGTGACAAATACACGTCTTTGACCTCTGGGATTCCCTTCTCCGGCGGCTCTACCTTTTGGAGCATAGTCTTCCAGTGCTCAGGGATAGTCTCAAAGCTGTATCCATCGGGCAGACTCGAATAACTATAGCTCGGATTCCAGTTCATGGATACTTCAACAGCGGTGCCCACTCCATCCATTTCAATATCCCGATAATGAATATCCGCGACGGTTCCGCCTCTTGTTCTGGCAGATTTGAATCTGATTCCGACCTTGGTTCCTTTTGCTTTGAGATTATAGGCCAATATATGCCTGATGCTGCCGGACGTCTCGCTGCCGCAAGTGATAAGGCCGCCACCGGCTCGTGAGATGCAGTCACGTATTACCACATATTCGGTTGGCCGATTTACTCTAAGGCCGTCAGCGTCACGACCGGCCTTTAAGCAGAAGTTATCGTCGTTGCAATCGATGTCGCAATTCTCGACAAGAATAAAGGTCGATGAGTCAATATCGATTCCATCGGTGCTTGGGCCACTACCATCTACGTTATTTAGGATCACAAGGCCATCGATGGTAACGTACCTGGAATAGAGAATATGCACCGTCCAAAAGCCGGCCTGCTTGAGGGTAATGCCTTTTAGCGTGACATTCGAAGAATTTGAAACAAGGAGCGTTCGAGGCCGTTTGCAATCGTAATCCACTACCCAGCGGAGTCCCTTCGGCTCATAGTCCTGCCGGCGCATCGTCCAGTATTTATCCCAGAAAGGTTTTCCCTGCGCATGAACAGTACCTTCGCCGGTAACGGCTGCATTATCCTGGTCAATGACATTTATCAAAGCGGCCGGCCATCTCATCTCTATCCCTGCCACACGTGTGTCTATCTGCGGATAATCTGATAAGTCCTGGCTTCCCAGAATTGTCACATCTTTATCAATGCGTAAGCTCACACCTTCTTTAACAAAGATTGAGCCGGTCAGATAAGAGCCAGCTTCAAATGTAACGATGCCACCTCCCTTAGTAGCACAATCATCGATAGCTGCCTGTATTGCCTTTGTAGCGAGCGTCTTTCCGTCCTTTACAGCACCGTAATCGGTCACCTTAAACACGGTCGTTTTCTGAGGCATCTTTTGAGCACCCACCTGTTTAGCCCACTGCGGCATTGCCTCATCCGAAGAGCTTGCTAAAAGATTATTGTTGAAACTCAGTAACAGAGCTAATAGAAACGATAACACAACTAAACTCCTTACTTTGATACGTTGCAGCCATTGTTTTCTTAAATTGCTTTGTAGAAAAGAATTTCAGAATGTCATTTCGAGCTGAGTCCGGTCCAACTTTAGATGGAACGGACGGAGTCGAGAAATCTGCTTTATTGGCTTCGTGGCCAGATTTCTCCACTTCACGACGCTTCGCGTCGCTTCGGTCGAAATGACAAGCGTGGTCTTTTCTGCAGAGCATTCTTAAATTACATTAGCAATTATCTATATGAAGGTCAAATATTGTTCTTCAACATATAATTTGCACAGTTGTCGTTGCGAGG
>CAZVWH010000069.1:3469-15711 GCA_964631175.1 uncultured Pirellulales bacterium
AATCTCCTTGAGATCGTCACGGTAGCCTTCGGCAACCTCGCGACGCTTCGCGGATTGCTTCGCTCCGCTCACAATGACGATCGTCGTTTGAATTGTTACAGAATTTTATTTATAATCGTTTGACGGTCCGCTTTACTTATCGTGAGGGTGTGATTCGGATCATCCATTCTCCGTAGTACTCCGTAAGGAGTCCTTAGGACTACGAATGATGAAGCTGGAGCTACGAAGGATGAACCGGCTGAGCTCTTTTTCAGTACGTCAGGCCGAAACCGTATTCGAAAAGCGGATTATAATTGGCATCGCCAATGTTGATTGGAATCTGCTCCATCGAGCGCGGCCAGGTGAACGACAGCTTCCCGGTTGGCTTGTAATCGCCGAAGAGCACATCCGCAACACCCTGGCCTTCGGTTCCAGGCAGCCAGGCGGCGAGGATAGCATCGGCCTTGTCGAGAATATCGTTAATTATCATCGGCCTGCCGGAAATTAAAATCACAACCACCGGGATGCCGGCCTTTTTCATATTGTTAAACACATCGGTATCTTCGCTATCGAGCGAAAGGTCGTTGCTGTCGCCATTTCCCTCAGTGTATGGCCTTTCGCCTATCACAACAACGCCGATATCAGCGTCCTCGGCTCCTGTACCGTCCAGCGAGAATGTCACTTCGGTATTTTTGGAAACGCTATTCTTAATAGCTGTGAGGATAGTCATGCCACCTGGAGTTATGTTGCCGCTGCCGCCCTGCCAACGGATTGTCCAGCCGCCACACTGGTAGCCGAGGTTGTCGGTACATTTGCCGCTGACATGAATGCGCTTCAATTTCTTCGAGATAGGCAGTATCTTTTCATCATTCTTTAATAACACAAGTGACTGGCGGACAGCTTCACGCGCGACCTTACGATGCCTTGCTGAGCCAAAGGTTTTGTGAAGACTTCTATCGGCTAAGCCTACACCGAGCCAGGTCGAGGGGTGAGATTTGTCTTTGTCCATCAAGCTCATTGCGAACTTAACGCGGAGAATGCGCGTCACGGCGTCATCGATGCGTGACATCGGCACCACACCTTCCTCAACCAGCTCCTTCAGAAGCGAGGAGAATCTCTTGTATTCGCTCGGAATCATGCCCATATCCATGCCGGCGTTAATTGACTTGGCGATGGCGGTTTTATAATCCCTATCGAGCTGGTTAATGGCACGATAATCTGAGATAAGAAAGCCTTCAAATCCAAGCTCGGTCTTAAGAACATCGGTAAGCAGATACTTGTGTTCTGAGCATTTGACGCCATTGAAGCTACTAAAGGAAGGCATAATGGTGCCGACACCAGCTTCGATGGCTGCGACATAAGGTGCGAGGTGAACACGCCGCAGGGTTTCTTCATCGATTTGTGTATCACCCTGGTCTAATCGAATGCGTGTGCCGTGGCTTGAGCCTTCATGTCCACTGCTGCGTGTTGTTGCTGTTGTACCGCCGTCACCAACATAGTGTTTGGCGCAAGCCAGGATAGACAACTTGTCGTTAAGGTTTTTACCCTGCAATCCGCGGATAGCTGCTGCTCCGAGCACCTTAACGAGATTCGGGTCTTCGGAAAAACCCTCGTATGTCCGCCCCCAGCGTTCATCGCGAGGGACAGTCACACAGGGCGCAAAGGTCCAGTTGATGCCCGTAGCTCGAACTTCCTTGGCGGTAATGCGTCCTATCTTTTCTATCAGCTTCGGATTGCGGCTGCAACCAAGACCAACGTTGTGTGGAAAGATTACGGCACCGAGCACATTGCTATGGCCATGCACAGCGTCGATGCCATAAAGAATCGGGATGCCGAGACGGCTCTTGAGTGCTTGCTGCTGACGGCGGTCGTACAGATCACTCCAGGCTTCGAGGCTATTGCCATTTTTTGGATCGGAGTCTCCGCCGCTCAGCACCGAGCCGAGACAGTATTTCTCAATATCGTTCAAGTCCTTAATATTCCCCTGATCGGCCTGTATCATCTGTCCGATCTTTTCTTCAAGGGTCATTTGAGAAAGCAGCTCTTTGACCTGCGCATCGTATGAAGAAAGTGCTTTTGGTCTAATGGTTGTGGGAAATATTCGACAGGATGCCAGAAATAAGCTCATAGAGACGGCGCAGAGCAGAGCTGTCAGCCGCCAGACATAGAGACAAGATTTTATCATTTCATTGCTCCTTACATTTAATTTTAATAAGAGCTTCTATTGTTCCGTTGAAAACATGCTCTGTTGAAAAGAGTTCAGAATGTCATTTCGAGCGAGCCGCAGGCGAGTCGAGAAATCTGTTTTTGAGCAGATTTCTCCACTTCGCCCCCGTGCTTTCTGCGAAAGCAGAAATGGGGGCTTCGGTCGAAACGATGGTGAGGCTTTTCAATAGAGCATTGAAAACACTAAGCCCTGATACGTCATTGTGAGTCCGTTTCTCAGGCATCCCTTCAGCAAGCCATTTAACGACACGAATCGTGCTGTCTGTGTAGAACTGTGCCTTCACACTCGTTGTGCCGATTTTCGACATGTCGTTGTTTCACCTCATTTATATTTCAGAATAATTAACGTAGGAACCTCCATGGTGGGGTGTTAAACCTGATTTGATGAGCCGTCCCACGGATTATCAATCATTATAGCCTATTCTGCCGATAGGATACAAAAGCTTTTGAACGACTGCAAACCAGAAAAAATGCGGTGCAGAATTTACTTGTCAATATCGGTTATGTCTGTTAAGATTAGATTAAACCGGGGCCATAGCTCAGTTGGGAGAGCGCTTGCATGGCATGCAAGAGGTCGTGGGTTCGAATCCCATTGGCTCCACTTCACGCTTTACAATGTTACATATCTGTGGAATGAAGAACCTTGCAGCAAGCTTCAGGGATCTTCGTTAAATTTTCAACCTACTGTCAGCGATAAGCCCGCCAGAATTGTGAAAATCTGAAAAATTCTCCCATTATTTTAGGGACAATTATCCAGTCACAAATTTTATTGCAATATCGTCATACTTGTTATAGGATCATTCTCAAAGGCGTGTTGGTGGTTTTACGGGGTGTAGCTCAGTTTGGCTAGAGCGCCTGCTTTGGGAGCAGGAGGTCGCTGGTTCGAATCCCGTCACCCCGATCACATCTGCAGCTAAAGAAGTCTATTAAAGCATATTCCTCGACCTGCCGAAAGCAGGTCGAGGAATGATAGACAATACCTTCAGTCCCCCCCCGCTTAATTAAGCTCTCTTGCCCTTAGGCCTAACTTCGGCATACACCAGGCGATGTTGTTTCATCTTCGGATTGCAAAGTTATGCATAACTCACAGAATTAAAACGCTAAACTATTGGCCCGGCGCGAAAGCTCTTCTTCTCTGAAACAGGAAAAGAATAATACCCAGGGCAATCAAGCCAACTAGGCCATTCTCACCTAGAGTACTCAGCAATGCGGTAAGATTGGTAATAACTCTTCCAAAGAAGGGAACCGTATCACCGAAAAGTATTTCGACTGCAACCCCAAGAGCGATCAAAAGCAGTGCTATTTCAGTAATCTCACCCAGCCATTTTTTTGTCTCTTCCAGAAAATGCATTTTTAAGTCTCCTAATTAAACATAAAAAATCCACAATATGGAAAACATCTAAAAATACTTACTCGGCTTATAATTCCTGTTTTCTTTAATTTATTACATAAAATTATTGGACATATTGCTTTTAGAGGAATTTTATCTGCTGACAGTTTTTTTAGATGCAAATTCTAAAAATCGCCTTATCAGTATTAAAAATATCGTAATACACTCTACGTTGGCTGTAATAGATTCGCTTGGAGTCTGCGTTTGTGTAAATTTAACGACTTCTTAATTATCATGCCTGCTGTTGCTATATGCTAATCATAGCTATTTACCTTCTCGCTGCGCCAAACAGCTAAATTGATTGTGATCCTATAACATTCCCAAGGTGCTATGCTTATTGTTGTTAGAACATTTATTTAATGGCACAGTGTTAAAGTAGGTGGTTTTCCCTTGACCTTTATTGTGAAAATAGGGTATAATTTCTCTATGTTCGGTAGTATAATATCCTTTGTTTTGCGCATAGGCCTTATCTTGGCGATTTGGACCTTTGTTTGGCGGTCCATCGAGCCACGAACGCAGTCCGCCCGAATACTAAGAGCCGCATTGCTTCTACTCAGTATGCTGACTGTTTTAGCAATGATTAGAATCACAGGGTGATAATTTTTTAATTTATTCAGGTTAAAGGCTTTATAATTTGAGCGACTATAAGGTCAGCTAATGCGGTTCTTTCACCCCATTTGACTCAATATGGATGGTATATTCGGGTCAGCAGTACACTTGAAAACTTCCATAACAATATCATCAGGCCGGATTGCAAGCGCCTTGGATTTATCC
This sequence comes from uncultured Pirellulales bacterium, assembly GCA_964631175.1. Lineage (GTDB taxonomy): Bacteria > Planctomycetota > Phycisphaerae > Sedimentisphaerales > Anaerobacaceae > CAZVWH01. The sequence goes on from CAZVWH010000069.1 coordinate 7,839, forward strand.
TAATTTCGATATGTAAAATCACCGGCAATATACGAGTAACCAGTCTTGAATTGGAGCTTTGTTTGTGATACAATTTTAGCTGCATATAAACATTTTTGGGAGGGTATGGAGGATATAAAAATGAAAAAGCTCGTTAGTGTCTTGATGGTTATTTTGTCAACAACGATTTGCACCCATATAGCCCTGTGCAGTGAGGACAATATTGTCCTGGTGTTATCCGAAGAAGGCAGTGCCGATGAGCTGGAACTGAGCAAATACTACGTCCCCTACAAAGGTCCTAACGAGCCGAACGCGCCGGGTTATACTCTTCCGCTCGATTTACAGTCTGTCGGGAACTATGTTGAGATGGATTCTATATTCGACCTAAGCGGTGTCTCACAACCGCTGGAGCAAAATGGTTTTGTTATTATCGAACATGACTTCCATGTGGCCGATTCCAATCGTGACGACATAATCAAACCATACGAACACCTGCGCAGGATGAATGTTCCTTTGCTTGTAACAGCAGACACACTTTTGCACCTTTATCACGTTCAATTTGATGAAACATTAAAAGAAATAGAGGAAAGCCAGTTTTATGCGGATATCCATGCTCTGACGGTAGCGCTTCTTTATGATGCACTGGCCCAGCACGAACAATATTCAGACGATCTAAAAAAAGCGGCAAGGCGTAATGTGGCGTATCTCGCCGTTGCTCAAAAACTAATCGATCCGAATGCTTATGCCCCACAGCTCGTAGCGGACGTTGTAGCAAGCGAGCTGGCTAAAATCGATGCACATGAAGGATTCGCTGAGAGCGACATCTTCATATACAGAGAGGACTACTCGCAGTATGTTCCGCGAGGCCATTACACCCGAAGCGAAGAGTTAAAACGCTATTTTAAGACGTTAATGTGGTACGGGCGAATAGCGTTCCTGCTAAAAGGCGCTGAGAATTGGGGGCAGGCTGGGGACGCACTTATAAGCGAATACGATGCGAAGATTCAAACCATGCAGGCGGTGCTGCTGGCAAGGGCGATTGACTCAGTCCAGATAAGACAGCGCAGCATTCGCGAGATTTGGGAAAGGATATACACGATTACGGCTTTCTATGTGGGCTTAGCTGATGACCTTACGCCATACGATTACTTAGGCACAATAGAGAAGCTATTTGGTAGTAGCTTTGAACCTACGGATTTGGAAGATGAAGATAACTTTTTCGCTTTGAAGACGGAGCTGGCTCTTTTGCCCTTGCCAAAAATCTTCGGCGGCACGGGTAATGTATATGTGACGCCACCTGTCACGTCCGAATCTCTCGACGAGGTGCTCGACAAAACCAAAGGTATGCGCTTTATGGGCCAACGGTTCATTCCGGACTCCTATATGTTTCAGCAATTGGTCTTTCCTGAAGTGCTGGACTATACCGGTGATGCCAATGCTGCTGTTATGCCATTCACATACGGCTTCACAGGCGTCCGTATGGCGCGATGCTACCCACGGGGGCTGGATGTTATGGCTATCTTAGGCTCGCAGCGGGCTAAAACAATCTTAATCGAGCAAGGCGATACGGATTATGTCAATTATTGGCTGCAATTTGACGAACTCAAGGCCGAGTTTAATGCGTTCGATCTTTCCGACTGGAACCGGAATCTATACTGGGGCTGGCTGTATGCACTGCGAGCTTTGATAAGCCAATTCGGCGAGGGATATCCAAACTTTATGCGAACCGAAGCCTGGGAGAAAAAGCAGCTCAACGCCGCTTTAGCATCGTGGACAGAATTAAGGCACGATACTATCCTTTATGCCAAGCAGAGCTATACGCCAGTGGAGACCGGTCTTCCTCCCCAAGTAACCGGCTATGTGGAGCCTGTGCCTGAGTTTTATGGCCGATTACTGGCGCTAACCGGCATGACCAGGCAAGGATTGAGCGACTTAAATGCCTTGTCGGTTCAGGCCGAAGCCCGATTGATGAATCTTGAGGACATACTGACCCGATTGATTGAAATTGCTGAAAAAGAGCTGACGAATCAGACACTATCCGAGGATGATTATGCGTACATAAGGCAATTCGGCAAAATCCTTGAAAGGACAGTCACCGGCGTTAGTGAAACAGGAGTCAAGACAACCCTCGTGGCGGACGTACATACTCATACTGCCGAAGGACAAGTGCTCGAAGAAGGAGTTGGATATGTTGACCTTATCATCGTAGCTTGTCCGGCTATGAATGGCTCGATTTTCCTCGCTGCCGGCCCTGTGTTTTCTTACTACGAATTCAAACACCCAATGAGCGATAGGCTCACTGACGAGGCTTGGCGAGATTTGCTTGCGTCGCCATCCAGACCCAATCGGCCTACCTGGTTTGAACCACTTGTGCACTAATACTGACGATAAACAATAAGAATTACCCACGAGAACCTCGTAGCTTGAAAAAGCAATTGGTTCTTGTGTTACAGCCTCACTGAGCATATAATCAGCCACAATTTAGGATAGCTTAACAATGAATGACGAAAAGAACGATAGGAAACGGAAAACAGGGGATAAAAATCTATTCTCTGTTCTGTGTCTTCTGTTCTCTGTTCTCTGTGTGCTTTCTGGCTGCTCTGAACAGCAGCAATATGAACCGATAGAGCAAATCAATGTGCCGGACATAGACAAAGCAGAGGCGATGCAGATAGCCGAGGACGTTCTGGTCAAGATGCACTTTACTATCGAAAAAGCTGGTTATGAAAGCGGCATTATAAGGACTAATCCGCTTCCAGGGGCACAATTCTTTGAGTTCTGGCGTAGCGACAATGTCGGGGCATTCAACACTGCTGAAGCGAACCTGCATAGCATTCGAAGAATCGTCGAGTTACATATAAGTCAAAAGACAGAAAACAGAAAACAGAAGCCTGCCCTGCCTGTCCCGAGCAAAATCGAGGGGAGCAAGGTCGAAGGGACAGAAGTCAAGAGTCCGCAGCGGGGAGATGAAGATCTGACTTCTGACACCTATCCTCTGACGTCTGTCCTTTGTATTGATTGTGATGTACAGGTTCAAAGGCTGGAGTTTTCCGTCCCGCGCCAACTGGGCTTTAGCCAGCGTCCGGGCCAGCTAATGCAACCAACCGGAGCTGCCTGGACCAATTTGGACAAAGACATCAGACTTAAGACAGAGATTCTGAAGCGAATTTCTTCGATTCTCGATGCTCGTCACTCCTTGCTCGACATCGAGTATCGAGAATCGAGCATCGAGTGACAAGATTATGAGAGTATTAGTTTGTGGTGGAGCAGGATACATCGGCAGCAATATGACAGCTATGTTAGCTGCTGTTGGTTTCGAGCCGATCGTTTTTGACAATCTAAACAAAGGCCATAAATCGGCAATCGGTGATAACGAATTTGTTAAAGGAGATTTAGCCGATTACGAGCTGCTTTTACAAACGCTCAAGAAATATAAAATCGAGGCGGTGATGCACTTTGCCGCCTTTATTGAGGTCGGCGAATCGGTGCGGGAGCCGCTTAAATACTACCACAATAATGTCTCCAACACGCAGAATCTACTCTCGGCAATGGAGGCGGCCGGCGTGGAAAAATTTATCTTCAGCAGCACCGCGGCTGTTTACGGCATGCCCAAAATAGTGCCGATTATCGAAGATGCGCCAAAACAACCTATCAATCCGTACGGCCAAACAAAATGGGCGGTTGAAAGGATGTGTCACTATCAAAGCCAAACAGGCAAACTTCGATACGCGACGCTTCGGTATTTCAACGCCTGCGGAGCAGGCGTCAATTCTAAGCTCGGCGAAGACCATCGTCCTGAATCCCATCTGATTCCACGGGTCATCCAGACAGCACTGGGAAAACGTAGTGAAATCAAAATCTACGGGGCAGATTATCCTACGCCGGATGGAACCTGCATTCGCGATTATATCCACATCGACGATTTGTGCCGGGCACATCTATTGGCGCTGGATAAATTGGAGTCTGAATGCGAATTAGTCTATAACCTCGGCAACGGCAACGGCTATTCGGTCAGGCAGGTAATTGAGAAGGTTTCGCGTGTTTCGGGTAAAAGTTTCAAAGTAGTTGAGAGTGAGCCCAGAGATGGTGACTCGGCTGTGCTTGTCTGCGACGCAAGCAAGGCCAAGAAAGAGCTTGGCTGGAAGCCGGATATGCCGGAATTAGAGAGAATGGTTGAGACCGCGTGGGATTGGCATAACGAATTCCCGAATGGATACCCTGATTAAAATTAAATATCAAAAATCAAATATCAAAACTTGTCCTGAGCGAAGTCGAAGGATTACATCGCAAAATGAAAAATGTCATTTTTGATTTTTGCACTTTAATTACTGATTTTTATGAAACAGATAAAAAACAAGGTTAAGGACTTCCTAAAGAACAACGGTATGGACCCGGCAGACATCAAAATCGAGCAGCTCTGTCGAGTTTTCCTTGATGAGATGGAGAAGGGGCTCGCGGGCAAGAAAAGCTCTTTGGCGATGCTGCCGACTTATATAGAAACCGAGCAGGAGATACCTAAAAACAAGCCTGTTATTGTTATGGATGCCGGCGGCACAAACTTTCGGGTCGCAACAGTTGTTTTTGGCGATGATGGAAAGGCAGCTATAGGCGATTTTAAACTGTTTGAGATGCCGGGATTAAAGAGTAAAGTCGGCAAGACAAAATTTTTCAGCTCTATGACGTACTATATAAAACACGTTGTGAAAAAAAGTGATAGTGTTGGATTTTGTTTTTCATATCCGATAGAGATGTTTCCAAGTAAAGACGGCCGGGTGCTGTTTTTTTCCAAAGAGATACAGGCGCCGGAGGTCGAAGGACAGATGATAGGGGAAAATTTAAACTTTGCGATACGCGACGCAGGACTCGGTAGTAAGAAGCGGATAGTCTTACTAAACGATACGGTGGCGACACTTCTTGCCGGTAGAGCGGACGCGAGTGGGCGGGCATTCGACAGCTTCATAGGCTTTATTCTCGGAACGGGGACAAATTGCAGCTACGTTGAGCAGAATAAGAACATTACAAAGAAAAAAGACCTGGACCCTGCAGGCAGCCAAATAATTAATATTGAGTCCGGCGCGTTTGGAAAAGCTCCACGGGGTACAATCGACAAAAAGTTCGACAAGTCACTGATTAACCCGGGGGTAAATATCTTTGAGAAAATGATTTCCGGGGCGTATCTTGGGCCGATTTGTTTGCGAACTATACAGGCTGCTATAAAAGAAAAACTGTTCAGTAATATAACATCCGAAAAGCTGTTTGCAATTACCAAGCTAAGCTCAAAAGAAGTAAGTGACTTTATGTATAGTCCCCAAGCAAGCGGCAGTCCCCTTTCAAAGGTAATCAGCGATGTTAACGAACAAGACGGTGTTACTCTCTATTGGCTGATTGACAGGATGATTGAGCGGGCTGCGAAGCTTACCGCGATAAATCTATCGGGTGTTGCGATTAAATGTGGCAAAGGTAAGAATCCGACCAGGCCAATCTGTATTATGGCTGAGGGAACAACCTTCTACCACCTGCCGTCATTTAGACAAAGAGTCGAATGCTATCTGAGGCAGTACCTTGTAGAGAAAAAGAGCATATTTTACGAGATTATAAACGTGGAAAATGCAACATTGATCGGAGCAGCTATTGCGGGATTGACAAATTAGTAATGCTCAACCACAGCAAATAGAAGACACAGGGGCAGGCATCCAACCTTAACAACATAAAATCTACCTTTTCCCGCCCAGATTCGTTGCACTCCTGCAGCAGGCTCAAAATGACAAAATGCTATAAGTCTTTTCAATTTCAAAAATTACGGTTAGTAATGCTTGTAAATCAATCGGTTTGAGTAAAGTAGATTATCAAATCTGTCGATTTTACAGGTAATGCTTTTAAGATTCCGGGTAATTTTATGGAAGATATGAAAGAGCGAAGAAGAGAGGAGAGACTACGTCATCAGTGGCCCATCTGGTTCGCCGAGGATTTCAAGGAAAATGTTTACCAAGGCTTAATGGTAGATGTTTCCAGCGGAGGTCTGGCGTTTACCTGTAAGGCCGACGAAAACTGTCCGTATCCGAGTCAGAAGTTGATCATGCGGTTTAGCATTCCACGTTACGGAGAGGATGATCCGACAGCGATGACAAGCTTCACGCGTACCGGTTGTGTCCTTCGGGTTGATGTATTAGATAATCACCTCTGCCGGATTGCAATTCAGTTTGATGAGCCGCTTTCGCTAAAGCCCTGCGAACAGGTCGCCGTCGAGATGATGCGCCGCGATAGTGCCGGATGATAAATCTTACAGGCAATTCTCCCACCGCAGGGGTGGGGTAATTAAATCCGACCGCCGTGGTCGGAGAACAAATCCCTGTTTTGCTCCGACAACATCTCATTTAGCGAACCGCTGCGGAAGCCTTGTAAATCAACAGTAACAAACTTAAAACCCAGCGATTTCATTTTATTCACGATTTGAGAACGGGCCGGTTCTGTTGTAATCTTACCGATGTCTTGCGGCCTCACTTCGATTCGGGCTATTGTATCGTGGTGTCGAACACGAAATTCAACTAAGCCTAATGTCCGAAGATACTCCTCCGCTTCGTCGATTTGCCTTAACCGCTGCTCGGTGACCTCAAGCCCATAGGCGATTCTGGATGCCAGACACGGCGAAGCCGGCAAATCAGCGGTTGGTAGGCCAAGTTTTCTACTAAGTTGGCGGATGTCGCTTTTAGTGAGCTTAGCTTCCGCTAACGGGCAGCGGATGCCGAATACCTTCATGGCTCGATTGCCAGGTCGAAAATCGTTGAGGTCGTCGTAGTTGGTGCCGAATATCACGTGCTTAAAGCCGCGCTCTTTGGCCAGTTCAAGAAGAGTCCTGCAAAGATGTGATTTGCAATGGAAACAGCGGTCGGCTTTATTGGCAGTGAAGTTTGGGTCGGATAGCTCGTTGGCCCCGATAGTCTTTAGTTTCGCACCAATACTTTTCGCTACTTTAGCTGCTCTATCAAGCTGATTTTTGGGTTCGATAGGGCCGGCACTTATACAAGCCAGTACGTTTTCTGCTCCAAGTGTATCGACGGCTGCTTTTAGAAGAAAGGTGCTATCCACCCCGCCGGAGTACGCAACAACGACTTTATTAAGGCTCTTGAGAATTTCCTGAAGCAGTTGATAGTTATTTGGGATATTCATAAAGCCGATGGAGAGACTCGAACTCTCAACCCCAGCTTTACGAAAGCTGTGCTCTACCATTGAGCTACATCGGCTAAACCAACAGGTATAATACTAAATCAGCAGGCGATTTGCAATGCAAATTCCGTCCTTGCCTGATGCGGTGAAGGCGCACCGTCTAAAGTTCTTCGATGCGTCCCTTAGCTATACTCAGGCCTGTCTCGAGCAAGGCAGGCTTCCGTCATCCGTCATCTACCCTCTGTCATCCATCTTTCGTTATACGTCTTCTGTCTCCTTTGTCCCGTCATCCGTCTTCCGTCCTCTGTCCTCCGCTTCCTGTCTATTTTCTCTTGAACTTGCAATTTTGCATGTAAAAGTTATAATTAAGGGCTAAGCGAGCCTGCGATAAACAGCTTCTTGACAAAAGCGTGATTAATCTTTTACTGCGGACGCAAGATGGCTACGATACTCGACTTCCAAATCCAGCCGGATAAAAAAACAAAAATTCAAAGACAAATTGACGCGACTGACAAACAAATCGACAAACTTGTCTATGACCTCTACGGCCTAACAGAAAAAGAAATAAAAATCGTGTAAGAAAATAAGTAATTTTGTCTCGATGCAACGACTTTACAAGATGAATATCCACCATAATTAGAGAGCCTGTAGTAAATTGCTTATAGTCTTTTCGATTAATCAAAAAGACTATATTCCTAAAATACCCAGTACATATTGAAGGTCGGACGAG
>CAZVWH010000070.1:0-15294 GCA_964631175.1 uncultured Pirellulales bacterium
GCTCTTGCCAATTTTTACCCCATCGTCAATTACAACATACGCCATAGGCGTACAAACCTCGTCCGTCCCGCCAGAGGCGGGTAAACTTCTGCCCTCTGTTTTCTGTCTTCTGTTTTGATATTGGCTTTGAATTGGCTTTGTTTTTCCGTGGCCAGAAAACGGGAAATTTCTCGTATTCTTTTTATATCAAAGAGCTTACGACAATTTTGACCTTACAAAAATTGGCTTTGTTTTGCATAAAACAGGGCCGATTTGTCGAGGATTCTCTACAACTGTAGAACAGACCATGGCCACAGGTGCCATGGCTAATTTGGGAATTTTTGCATTGTGGTTTTGCGTTATGTATTGAGAATTCAGGTTTTTTGAACATTTGATATCTTGTCCCTTAGGGATGAATTTAGAGTTTAGGATTTAGTGCTTAGGATTTGCGTTTAAGTTCTGCCTTCTGTCTTTCCTTCTTCGCTAAAGCTATGAAGGACAAGCCGCCTTCTGTCCTCCGTCATCTGTTATCTGTCATCTGACTTCTGTCTTCTGACTTCTGACGGGTATTATACCAAAAAGGGCTTGATTTTCAAGCAAATTTTCAGGAACAAAGGGCGGCGATTGTTTGTCAATCTGTTTTACTTCGACCTTCCACGATGGCGATTTCTTCAGCCGTCAGGCCGAAAAGAGCAAATTTCTGAAAATTGAAGATTGTGGGTTTTGGAGTTGAGGGTAAAATGGGACGGTGAGGGTTTGGATAGTGTGGTCGCGAAATTATCGCATTTTAAAGAAATCTTTAGGAAGAGGTTGCGGTTGCTTTATTTTTAATATTCGGTAAGATTAAGAACAAGAAATATTATAAGAAATTAGGATTGTGTTGTGAAGGAGACCAGATAAATGATTACAGATACTCATAAAACTGCGACCAGGTCTCTTTTTGAAAAAGTTGCAGAAAATAGAACTGACATGCCTTTGTTTGTGAATAAGAAAAAGTTTATTGAAGCAATTCGGCTATTAAAAGGCCAAGACAACCTTTCAAAACTTAGATATGCAGTATTTGATTTACAAAGTAATCTATATAGTGTGAAAACTGACAAGATAGGCATTCTAAATATACACAGCAATGGGGACACAATCAAAATCAGCCAGAGACACTTGCTTGAGCAGCTTGACCAAATCACTAATTCACAAACAGTGGAGCGTGCGAAGTATTATACTGAGCGATTAGAGAAAGCTATGACAGAAATCCGGACTAATAACATCAATGATATAAATCTTACACGATGGAAAGAATACGAGGACATCTGGACCGAAAGTCTTTGGTTGATTGAAAAACGGGACAGTACAGGTGTTCATACGGCAGGTTATTGGGGAAATTTCATTCCACAAATTCCTAACCAGATGTTAAAGCGGTATACAAAAAAAGACGAATGGGTTCTGGATCCATTTGTGGGGTGCGGAACTACTTTGATTGAGAGCCAAAGACTAGGAAGGAATGGAATCGGCATAGAACTGCAGGAAAGTGTAGCTCAAAAAGCAAGAGAGCTAATCGACTCAGAATCAAACAAACACAATGTAGTTGCTGAAGTCGTGACCGGTGACAGTACCGAATTGGATTACGCGGAAATTCTTAGAAGGGCAGGGCAAAAATCCGTTCAATTGGTAGTAATGCACCCTCCCTATTTCGATATTATCAAATTCAGCAAAGACCTAAGAGACCTGTCGAATGCTTCATCCGTCGATTCTTTTTTAGATAAAATGAATATGGTGATCGAGAGGGCTGGCAAAGTGTTGGATAAGGGGCGATATCTTGTGTTGGTTATCGGGGACAAGTACTCTAAAGGTGAATGGATACCGTTGGGATTTTTGACAATGCAGGAGGTTCTAAAAAAAGGATTTATGCTTAAGAGTATAATCGTAAAGAACTTCGAGGAAACAACCGGCAAAAGAAATCAAAAGGAACTCTGGCGATACCGTGCTTTAGTTGGTGGATTTTACATTTTCAAGCACGAATACATCTTTATCTTCAAAAAGAAATAAGATGATGAATACACACGTTTTTGTAGTCGATACCCGGACCTTCAAAATGCATCTCGAATTTATGTTTGCTGGGACGGGGGCAAAGGATCACAACGTAGATTTCAATAATGAAAGAGAAACAAAGCTTCCTGGAAGAACGGAAAATCTTCTAGTTAGTATGATAGCTGATGCAGACCGGATTAGGAGAGGAGATTTAATCATATTCTACCTTCAACAAGACCGGAAAGTGAAAATACCGGAAGGGAAATTCTATGGAATTTTTCGGGCGCTGCAGAATTGGTCTTTTTTGGATTATCGTGATTCGCACCAGTATCTGAAGAATGAGTTAGGCAAGTCTTTGACATTCAGAACGCTAATTGAACCATCCGAAGTATATTCAAAAGGAATCACAGAGTGGGAGGCACTTGATGAAATAGAGCATATAAGGAAACCTGAACAAATGCTGTGGAGCCTAATTTACAGAAAACTCAGGGCCAACAGAGGCAATACTATGATCACTCCTTATGAATCATCCAAACTCTGTGAACTTATAAGACGGAAAAACGAGGGTTGCTTGGTACGGGGCAAAAGTGGATTGCTGACATTCAATGTCGAAAAACAGGCAATTGTCCATGCTAAAAGTAATAAAAGAACGTACAGGGGACGAAGGATAAGTATCAACATTCTGCCCCGACTAGTTGAGAGATGTCGACAAAATAAACAATTTGAGCCTCATTTACAGGCCTTTATAGCAAGAAACTTGGGAACAGGGCAGAATCAAAGTTTAGATTGCGTTCTTTTGGACGGAGGACACTTAGAATGGTTCGGGAATGAAGTCTCTTGTGGTGTTGGAATGCAGAGAATTGATTTGCTTCTGAGTGTTGCACACGGAAATAAGCAAACGCTTTGCACAGTCGAACTGAAATCTCAAAGAGCGAAAGGGCAAACAATCAACCAAATGCAACGGTATGTTGATTGGGTACGCCAGTATTATATTCCAAATTGTAGAGGTACTCTAGAAATACAGCCTGTTCTCATAGCGAGAAAAACTGGAAAGAAAACTACGGGGAAAAACACACTTGCGAAACATTACGGGTACTTTATTGAAAGTCTCAAACGATTTAGCGAGCGGAATAAAAAAATATGCCATAAAGTTCGGTATGTAGAATTTGATGTGCTTGACGATTGTGTTGTTTTTGAGAGAACGGAGTTCTAGAATCTTGTATTTGGTTGCACAGTTGGAATGTATGTTATGTCGAAAATCGCCATACTTACAATATAAGGCACGGGGTTATGATAAAACATCCATTTAACGAGGGCACAAAACTTGCCAAAGTATTTACCACTTTATCTGATGGGAAATGGCATTGTGGCAAGCATGAACTCCCTGGCACCCAACCTGCTAAAGCGATACAGATAATTCGCCAGCACGGTTTTGAGATTGAAAACCAAACCACTTATTGCAGCAAATGCAAAGATAAAACGGTACACCGGCGACTCCTCTCGACCGAACCTGAAAGCCCTTCTTTTGTCCGACTTCAACTTTCTGGAGAGTTACGAAAGAGAGTATTAAAGCATTACCAAAACGTCGAGGCGGTAACATTGCGGGAAATGGTGCCAAACCAGTTGGAGGTGGACCACAGATTTCCGCAGGTACGCTGGTCAAAAAATGAAACGTACGACCCTAAAATGTCTGAAGATGAGTTGCATGCGAAGTTTCAACTTCTAACCCGCCAGCATAATCTTTGGAAGAGCCGTTATTGCGAGCATTGTGCAAAAACAGGAGAACGAGGCACATTTATCGGGATTAACTTTTTTACTATTGGTGGTCCAAAGTGGGACCCGCGATATCCGGCGGACGATGAGCAGGGGTGCTTCGGATGTTTCTGGTATGATCCTGATATATGGCGCAAAGAGATAAATAGAATTATTGAAAAGAATAAAGGTTAATTGAAGGAGGGCTTTGCACAGCAAGATAGGGATTAAGAAAAGAAAGCGAATCGTAAATCTCAGGCGATAATTTTAATGGAGAGCAAGTAATATGGCAATAGCGCCTTCAAAGCTAAAAGATTATCACCCTCCACTAACAAACTACCACTATCCAAATCGTCGCATGAAAGTGAATTGTCGCACCGCAGCAAATGATACGGCACCTGCCGATGATGATTTATTACCGCTTCTTTCCCAATCCAATTCAACGTGGGCATCTAAACAAACCTCATAATTCTAAAGCAAACCGCTTTCAAGCCCAGTATAACTTCTTTATAATAAATTGATAGGTCTCTTAACAGAAAGATGGTTTTCAAATTATTCTCCTCCATTTCGCAATTTCCTAAATCTGTTTAGAACAAATCCATTCTCAGTAGTACTACGAAGTAAGAAGTAAACAACTATGGGTTAAAACCTGAAGAATTACGAAGGAAGATTAAGTTTCTGAATCATAAAACTCTAATAATAAAAATACGCAACGTCCTATAATATTATCTTTTCCTACATTAACTAATTGCCCTTTTCTTGATTCCCCCATCCACAATCCAGATAAATTGTGACCGGCTGAAATTCAACGAAATGTGTTTATTATTCCACCGCTTGTATATCGAGTATCCGGCATCGAGCATCGCTAATAGGATTCTCTATTTTTCCCAACCTAACAAAATGTTAATTTAAAAAAGGAGTCAATTTTTGACTAATTTCTGTTAAAAAGCGCGCGCTTTTGTAAATTTCTGACCATTTTTTGCAAATTTCCGCTCATTTTTGATCACTTTTTAACACGTTTTTTCTTGCCTATATTACTCAGACACTACAGGTTGACCTGTGAACTGCATTTTTAAACTGATATTGATTATGCCCTCCGAAAAATTGCCAGAAAATACCAATTTTATTAAATTCCGGATAAATCCAGTTTTAAATCGTGTTAATCTGGGTCGCTATCTTTAACGCAACGCAGAATCTTTGTCGATTACATTTTTCTAACTCTCCTTACAATCCTCATATAAGCTTAGGATAGCTTTTGGACCGACCGGGCAAAGAGCCCTTCTATTTTTTTGCTTGAAACAAATCTTAGCCGTTCATGATCGCCTCGGCTTCTTGTCTGTATGCGTCCATAACGTATGGTATGCCGGAGACCTGAGCAGCCTCAGGGGTTAAGGCCATAAGGTCGTCCCTGCTGATTGTTGAAGCCCTGAAGTTTCGACTGCCCGCCATCAACTGCTGTAAGCCAACTTTGAGCTTATCGACGAATGTATAAAGGCCAATGGCTCCCAATGGCATTTCCTTGACGGTGTCTTTGCCGTACTTTGCAACAAGGTCCTCATAGCAGACAAAGATTTCCTCCACCTTCGAGCCATAGGTGCTGATTGTTTTTGGAAGGGCATTCGCCCCTTCCTGCAACCACAAACCGATATTTTTGCCAACCATGCCCGGAATCATCATCGCCCGGCCCATACAGACAGCTTTGGTGAATGGGGCGCCCATTGCCAGGACTTTGAAGATATGGTCTTCTGTACTGAAACCGCCTGCGATAGCAATATCCGGCACGAAAGCTCCCTTAGCCGCGAGCTTTTGGCAAAAATCGTAAGTCATCGATTGTAGGTAGAAGGTTGGAACACCCCATTCTTCCATCATCCGCCAGGGACTCATTCCGGTTCCACCCGGAGCACCATCAATAGTCAGCAGGTCCAGCTTGGCATCGGACGACCATTTAATAGCCATCGCCAGCTCCCGCATCGGATAGGCCCCGGTTTTAAGCGTAACACGTTTTGCGCCGAGCTTGCGTACCCGCTCGACCTCCTTCATAAAACCTTCCTGGTCCACGAATCCCAGACGTGAGTGCCTTTCAAAATGTTTCAAAGCACCGTCTCTAAAAGCTGCTTGGTGGGCCTCTATGGAAGGATCAGGAGTAACTAAGTAGCCTCTTTTCTGCAGCTCAAGGGCTCGTTCGAGTGAATCGACCTGAATTTCCCCGCCAATACATTTTGCACCCTGGCCCCATTTAAGCTCGATGCTTTCGATACCAAGCTCGCCAATAACATACTCGGCTACCCCCAGACGAGTGTCCTCAACATTCATCTGAACAATCATATCGCCATAGCCTTCGTGCCACCTGCGATATTGCTCAACACGTTGCGCCATATTCGGAGCCTTTTTGATCTTGCCATTTTTGTTTAGTTCCAATTCGGGATCAATGCCGCAAACATTTTCGCCACAGACTATAGTGATACCGGCGATACCAACCCCTGCTGCAAAATGCTCCCAGTTCTTGCGCGCAATATCCGTCGAACCCAAAGCACCGGTGAAAACAGGCATACGCATCTTGACCTTGGTGCCACAACCGTATTCTGTTTCAGTATCTACCATTGGAAAAAGGGTATTATCGGGCGTGCCCACTTGGCCGTCCGATAAGCCTTCAGCACCCATAGCATAACCCTGAATATTAAGATGCGAATAATCGATAGGGTAGTTTTTATCACCGCCGGCAGTGAGAGTACCGAATGGACTAGGGTAAATCACTTCACGACCGCGATAGGAAGACTTAAAAACCTCACAATTACCCCGGCAGCCATCAATGCATCGTGTACAGATACCAGAGACAGGCGAAACACTCCTCGAACGGTTTGAAGTCTGTGTGACTTCGTTAGAATTGGGTTGCTGTAAGTTCATTTTTTACTCCTTGTTAGAGTTGGTTCGCGGTAAAATTTCTTTAGCTACTTCAAATTTTAAATTTTTCCTTGCATTTTATTAGCATTACTAATAATATAGGTAATTATCCTAATAGTATAAATTGTAAAGCGGTTAAAACAAGTATATTATCTTGATACACATTATCAGAGAAACTTATAATGCATATAGAAACGCTAAAGATATTCTGTGATTTAGCCGATCTGCAAAGCTTTTCAAAAACTGCTGAAAAGCATCTTCTAAGCCAATCAGCGGTTTCCCAGCAGCTTGCACAACTGGAGCTTACGCTTAAATTTCAACTGCTGGACAGAAAGAAACGGCCAATTGAGCTTACTAAAGCCGGCCAATTATTTTACCAGGCCTGTAAGGATATCATTGACCGGTACGAACAACTAAGGAGTGAATTGAACACTCTGAAATCATCAGCGGGCAATAGAATAAATGTTGCGGCAATTTTCAGTATCGGAATGCACACTCTGCCGGACTATGTTAAAAGATTTATGATCAGCTACCCTAATGTTAATGTTCACATTGAGTACTTCAGCGCCGATAAAATCTATGAACTGGTTTTAGGTGGTGACATCGATATAGGTCTTGTAGCTGTTCCCAAAAAAGATAAAAGACTCGACGTGTATGACTTTGAGAACGAATCGCTCGTTTTGGCCTGCAGTCCGAAACATCCATTAACGCACGAATCGCAGATCGATATCCATAAATTGCAGTTTGAGAGATTCATCGCTTTTGAGAAAAATGTTCCTACCCGCATGTGGATAGACAACATTTTAGAGCGCTACAATATTATTATTCAGCCGGTAATGGAATTCGATAATATCGAAACCATTAAACGAGCAGTGGAAATAAATTCAGGCCTAAGTATATTACCGCAGACCGCGATACATCAAGAGGTAGATAGCGGAACGATAAAAGCGATACCATTTTCCAACGAGAATTTCTTTAGGCCGACTGGCATAATCGTTCGCAAAGGCAAAATTTTGGGCCAAGCCGGGCGATACTTTATCGAACTGCTGCGCAAAAAAGCAAAGTAAACACGCGTTGAAATCAAAATATAAGATGCTATGTAGAAAAGAGCAAAAGTTATCATTTCGAGCGAGCCGAAGGCGAGTCGAAACGTGGAGCGAAGCGTAGAGCCCCGAAGGGAAATATGTTTTTGAATAGATTTCTCCGCTTCGTCCCCTGGGGACTTCGGTCGAAATGACGGTGAGTCTTTTCTACAGAGCAAATACAAGATGTAAAATTAAGGAAGTCATCCAGCACTTGAAATCTTCAAGTGCTGGATTCCACAATTTTGATTTTTTATTTTTGAATTTAAGTTGGATATGTCGATTAAAGCTGTAATATTCGATCTTGATGGGACGATAACCCAGCCTTATTTTGATTTTGACGCCATTCGCGGGGAAATGGGCCTTTCTAAAAATTCCGGGCCGGTCCTGGAGTCGATGGAAAAAATGACTCCCCAAGAGCGCCGGCAAGCAGAAAAAATATTGCATTTTCATGAGCAAAAGGCAGTAATAGAGTCCAGACTCAATGCCGGTGCGAAACGAGCGCTCCAGATGCTTCGTAAAGTCGGCATAAATATTGGGATATTGACGCGTAACCGGCGATGCAACGCCATAGCAATCGCTGATAAACACAACTTGAAGTTTGATGCTATCGTTGGAAGAGAAGATGGACCTGTCAAACCTGACACCTTTGGAGTATTGCAATTATGCCAACAATTCGATGTACAACCGGAGGAAACTGTCGTTGTTGGAGATTATCTATACGATTTAATATGCGCAAAGGCCGCAGGTGCGATGGCCGTACTGCTGGCCAACCACGAAAGGGCTGATGAGTTTGCAGTACACGCTGATTTTCGTATTGAAAAAATAGAACAAATCCTGCAAATTATCGAAGAGGAAAAATGATAAGGAAGAGAATAAAATGCTATACCAAACAATGATAAAAACCGCTCTTGGCTTTTTATTAATACTGAGCGCTTGCCAGGCCGGCAGGTCTTCAGAAAGTTTAGCCGGTTGTCAATCTAAAGAAGCGGATGCCAATTCGATCGAAGCAATTCTAAGTCAGTTAAAACAAAAAACTGCTGAGCTTAAAACCTATCATTGCCTTGTTGAATATGAAGTCAACCAGCCTGTGTTTGAAACGAGAACATTTAGGAAAGGAACATTGTATTATGCAAAGTATGGGAAAATATCGAAGCTAAGAGTGAATTTTCAAACCCTCAAACAGGATGTTGAAAAAGAACAAAAATATGCTGAGCACTTTATTTTTGACGGTATCTGGCTGACACGCATTAACTATAAAATTAAAAGGGTTGAGCGTCGTCAATTAGCCGAGCCGAATGAGCCGGCGGAGCCTTTTGATTTAGCCAGCAGGAGCCTGCCGGTAATAGGCTTTACCAAAATAGAAGAATTGAAAAAGCAGTTTGAAATAAAAGTCGTTCAGCCCGAAGAAGATAAAGCAGAAAATTCTTTTCATTTACATCTTAAAGTTAAACCGGATTCAAAATATAAAGATGATTACACCGTAATAGATTTCTGGATCGATAAGAAACTACCTTTGCCGACAAAAGTAGTTGCAATAACGACCGAAGAGGATATCTATGAGATAAGATTTCTGAAACCACAGATTAATAAAAAAATAGATCCGGAGGTTTTTAAATTTGACGTTCCCGAGGACTTTACTGTAGAAGTTATTACTTTAAGTAAGAAAGGGTCGGAAGAAAAATAGTTGAGTTTTAATTTACTACATTGGTTTCGCAAAAAAGGGTGGAGCAGCTTATATGAGTCCGGTGAAGATTCCAGAAGATGATTTTCACGAGTTAATCTCAAACCGGGCGCGAAGACTGCTTGGTCTTGCAAGCTATATATCTGGCTGTGCCTCAAACAGTGAATTTCTTATACGTTCGTTCTTAGGTGAATTTTTTTCACAATCTATGCAGATTGAGGAGCTTCTTGACGCTTATGACGCACGCAACAATTGCACGTGGTGTCCATTCAGATCTCTTATAGCTACCATAAAACTTTTTTCCGATGTAAGTTATGAGCTGCTTCATATCCAGCACGTTTTACCTGCCTACCGACTTTTACCTGTTGAGGGAGACTTTGCAAAGGCAACAGGACAAACTCTTAACTTCACTGGTGACATCTTAAAAAAAACAGCAAAGCAACTGCTCAGCAGAGCATCCAAGCTTAACCTGCCTGTTCCTTCAGAGGCCGAGCGTGAGCAATTCTACGCTGACGAGCTGCATCCGGGTCGCCTGCCGCGAGACTGTAAGGCCCACAAAACTGAGACCGTCTCTGATATAGTCACTCTCTTGGCTACCGCCTTTTTGAATCTTGCCGCTGGAAGTAAAGATGTCCGTGCCGCCAGCAGAGCAAAACCACAAGAGTATCTTTCTTACGTCGAAAACTCTATTACCGAGGAAAGCCTGCGAACTCTGGAGCTTCGTTTCCACAACCTGCAATCACAATATGATACATACGTCTCAAGTACCGAAGCCGAGCAACAAGACGCGGATTTACTTGTCCTAAGAGGTCACGTAAGCGTAGTCTTTCACCTTTTAAGGACAGCTACGTCGTTTGCCCATTATTATGAAAGGCATGTAGATAAGGAAATCTGCGAAGTAATGGCCCAAGAGGAACCTTTACTTGGCTCGGAAGATCTGCTGAGGGTATTGATGAACTACTCCATTGCTTATATTAGTCTTTACATTGATTATGCTGAAAATCTATGCAGGGAAATGCTAAAACGCTATGCGGAAGTTGGCCAGGTCGAGGTCCACGTCCCGCCATATCGCGGCTTCCATGTTAGACCAGCCACCTTGATTTCAAAGCTTGTCTTGCATTATGGCAGTGAAGTTCGTATGCAATTGGATGATGAATTCTATGATGCCAGCTCGTCTCTTGAGCTGTTCCGCGCTAATGAAAAGATAAATGCTCAGAAACGTAAGTTTCTGGCCAATGAGATTGTTCGTTTAAAGCTCGTCCAAGATTGGGCAACCGGAAAAGAGCTCAAAACAATCATTCGTGACGCGGCTCTTGCGTTAGCTGAAAAGAGCAGACTAATTATATATGAGAGACCTTTACCGATTCCGGACGAGCTTACCGCAAAGCAAGGTACGATACTGGAAAAGGTCATCAATGAATTCTCTCAGCTTTTAACCTTGGGCAAAATTGATATTGATACCGACCTGATAGTGACATTTATTGGTGACAAGCGCGTTTTGGAAGACATCAAACTTCTCGCGGAATCCGGCTACGGCGAAGACAGCAGCGGAAATAATATTCCTCTGCTGGAAAAACTTGAGTATCTACGCCGATGAACAACAAATAATCCCGGCAAGAAAAGCAATAAAGGGACTGTCAGTACGAAACTTGCGAATAAATATAACTATTTGTCGTTGTGAGACCGCCTTAGACGGGCGCGGCAGTCTTAATTATGGAGGTTTAAAAAATGAAACACTTTGGAAAAGCATGGATCGTCTTGATTGTAATACTCGTCGTTTTAGTGCTTATCGGGCTTGGCATATTCACAGGGTATATTAACGGTTACAATAGGGCGGTCAATCTTCAACAGGCTGCAGAAAAGGCCTGGTCGGATATTGACGCCGCTTTGCAGCGCCGGATCAATTTGATTCCTAATCTGGTTGAGACGGTCAAAGGATATGCAAAGCACGAAGAAGAGCTGTTTAAACACATTTCCGACGCTCGCACAAAGTACTTCCAGGCCGACAGCAGAGCCGGTCAAATTGAGGCATCAAATGAGCTTAGCGGTTTTCTATCTCGGCTTTTAATGCTACAGGAGAGCTATCCGGAGCTTAAAGCCAGCCAAAACTTTTTAGCTCTTCAGGACCAGCTCGAGGGAACTGAGAACCGTATAAACGTGGCCCGCACAAGATATAACGAGGCGGCTGAGGCGTTGAACTCTTACACAAAGCAGTTCTTCGGGTCGTTTTTCTGTCGGCGTGCGGATGTCGAGCCTGTAGCATACTTCGAGGCTACCGAGCAGGCCAAGACGGAAGTGCCGAAGGTTGAATTCTGACCGCAACCGGCATACCTATGAAAAGTCAAAAGGGCAAAAGTCCGAAACAAAGCGCGGTGGAAACAAGATACCTGCTTATGCCCCATCACGCCAATCCCCAAGGTACAGCTTTCGGCGGAGCGATTATGGCCTGGATCGATATGGTGGCAGCAATGGCAGCACAAAGACACGCAGGATGTGAAGTCGTTACCGCCGGTATTGACTCGCTGATCTTCAAAGAGCCGATCCGCATCGGAGACCACGTTGTACTCAAGGCCTCGATTAATTATGTCAGCCGGTCATCGATGGAGGTGGGCGTACAGGTTACGAGAGAAGATTCCTACAGCGGCGAGAAAGCGATCGCTACGACAGCACATCTGACTTTTGTGGCACTGGATGAAAACAAAAGGCCGAGCGCCGTCCCGCTGATATTGCCCGAAACAGAGCAGGAAAAGAGACGCTATGAGAACGCCAAGCTCCGCGTCAAGGCCCGAAAAGAACTCTTAAAGAAGATGAGTTGATGCTGTAAAAAAAGGTAAGGTTCCCAGTGAAGGCAATTGAGGTCGAGACACTAACGAGAAGATATGGCAGGACAAAGACTATGCGGTGTCTTATGGCGAGAGACTCATCACAGGCGTATCGGCTAAAGGAGGTTTATTCCATATCGGGAGTTTTTAGTGGTTTTTGTCAGCCCTGTCCCTTTCGGCCCAGCAATAAGTCACGTACGTCGGTTGCACAGTAGATGGCCATCCCAGCTAAAAGGACTCCCTCCAAGAGACACAGGCTCTTCGGCATTTGATTCCATGCGTATGACACGGCGCTATAGATTAGAAACGCGCAAACCGCACAGAAAATAATCGTCGTGAAGGGAAAGCCCGTGACACGATAGGGCCTTTCGACATTTGGCTCTTTGAATCTCAATACTATAACTGCAACACTCGTAGCGAGATAAAACGAATAAACCGGAGCGGCTGTATAAAGAAGGGTATCAACGAAGGAACCCAAAATTATAATCAGTCCGACGGCGATAACACCCTGGACTAAAAGTGCCCAAACGGGCGTTCCCGTTCGGCTGTGCCATTTTCCCACCAGCCGAAAGGCACGGTGTTCGGCACCCAGGGCGTATGAAATACGAGCACCCGTAAAGATTAAACCGCTGACAGCCCCCAAAGCGGAGATACAAATCAGGACACTGATTAGTCTGCCACCGATTTCAGGAAAGACGGTCGAGACACTGTCGGTAGCAACCGCTTCGGAGTTGGCCAGGCCGGCATAACCTAACGTGTAAAGAAATGCCCCGTTGACCAGTAGATAAAGCACTGTTACTACAACGGCGCCGAGCACCAGCGCCCGAACGATATTGCGACGTGGATTTTTGACCTCAGCGGCAACGTAGGCCATTTCGTTCCATCCGCCATAGGTGAACAGAACGAAAATCAGCGCCAGACTCAACGGAAGTGGGTTGACCGTCTCGACGGCAGCCGACGATGCCGGCCGCGGGGCAAAAACCGCCACGCCGACGATGGCCAGCAGTCCCAGAGCTTTGACTGTCGTCAGAAGGTTCTGGGTCCATTTGCCCTCCTTTACACCTATGATGTTTATCATTGTTAGAATGACTACAGCAGCGGTGGCGAAGGCACGCTGGCTGTAGTCGGGGTGTGCCGCAAAAGGATCGTAGATTGTTCGGGCATAAGTCGCAAACGCAAACGACATCACAGCGATGTCACCGGGCCGGATAATCGCGAGCTGTCCCCAGCCGAACAAAAAACCCGCCCACGGACCGTACGCGCGACTAAGATAGACATAGTCACCCCCTTCTTTGGGAAATGCTGTGGCCAGTTCAGCATAACCCAGCGCCCCGAACAATGAAAGCAGCCCTCCAACAATCCATATCGCAAAGACGCCCCACCAGCAGCGGGCACCGGCTGCAATTGAGGGGGCCATCTGGTAAATGCCGGCTCCAATGATGATGCCGACAATGATACAAGTTGAGTCAAAAAGAGACAGCTCTTTTTTAGGAGCTATGCGCATAAAAAAATTCCTTACAATCCGGTCTCGAATTTAACTCAATTAGCATAACCTCAATGATAACTTATGATTATCCAGCGTCAATATCTTTCGCTGCGGCGAGTAGCCGGCTGCAAGCATGGACTGGTGTTTTACGGACCGGCTTTAGACAGATTGTGGATAGTTACTTCCCAAAAAGCCTTTTTACGTATAAAGATGACATGCATACTATTTAATTTGCCGTTTCTTCAGCGTTACGCCCAAGCCCTGGACCTGAAAAACGGTCTCTAAGTTGGGATTGGTAGTAATAGCATTGGTGAAATCCGGGCCGGTCATGTCAACATTGTGGGCAAGGATTAGTCCGCCGGGACGCACTAACGGCAGCAGCTTATTCAGGTAGTCAGTATAGCCATTCTTGTCTGCATCGAGGAAAAGAATGTCGATTGGTTCTTTCAACTTTGTAACTGTCTCGTGTGCATCGCCTTCGACAAGCGTGACAAGATTATCGATGCCGGCTCGCTTAAAGTTCTCGCGTGCCAACGCGGCTCGGCGGGCATCGATATCATGAGTGGTCAGTTTTCCACCCGTAGTCCGCAATGCTAGGCAGAACCAGATGCCTGAGTATCCGTTGGATGTGCCTATCTCGACGACATGCTTGGCGTTGGCAGCCTCTGTAAACAGTCGCAACAATCTGCCGTCTGTCGGCGGGACGTTCATCATCCCTGCGCTTTGGTTCAAGCGCATATCCTCAAGCACGTCCAGAATTTTCTTCTCTTGCTCGTTAGCCGGTACAGGTGGCTGCTGTACATCCGAAAAGCCTCTGCCAAACCTGCCGCCAAAAGCACCTCTGCCCCTTCTTTGCTGGGCTGTTAAGTTATGAACCACTGCTAACAACAGAGCTATCGCCAGAATGGCTAACAAAATTTTCTTAAACATTTTCAACTCCTTTCAAAGTTATGAATATACCTGCCTTCTTGCAACATACTATTTGGGAAGACGGATTGAAAAAAGGATGTATTGCAGGTTTAGGAGAAATCCACAAGAATATTTCGTGGGCCTTGATTTTAAGGTTTTGAGGTAGCTTTTTACTCTGTTGAAAAGAGTTCAGAATGTCATTTCGAGCAAGCCGAAGGCGGGTCGAGGAATCTGATAAAATAGCTTTTTAGTTGACCCCTCGGCTTCGCTCGGGGTGACGATAAAAAGGTTTTATTATAGGCTTGCTCTGTAGAAAAGAGTTCAGAATGTCATTTCGAGCGAGCCGCAGGCGAGTCGAGAAATCTGATAAAATAGCTTTTTAGTTGGCCCCTCGGCTTCGCTCGGGGTGACGATAAAAAGGTTTTATTATAGGCTTACTCTGTTGAAAAGAGTTCAGAATGTCATTTCGAGCGAGCCGAAGGCGAGTCGAGAAATCTATTTTTGAGCAGATTTCTCCACTTCGCCCCCGTGCTTTCTGCTTGCCCCTGCGTCTTACGACGCAAGGCGGGGCAGCGGGCGAAAGCAGAAATGGGGGCTTAGGTCGAAACGACGGTGAGGCTTTTCAATAGAGCAGCAGCTTTTCTTAATATCGAT
>CAZVWH010000071.1:0-11385 GCA_964631175.1 uncultured Pirellulales bacterium
GGATTGCCCCTACATTGGGGGAAATCGTGAATTGGTTCAAAACCATTACGACAAATCAATATATTCATGGCGTAAAACAAAATGCCTGGCCTTCATTTCCCGGCAGATTATGGCAGCGAAATTATTACGAACATATCATCCGCAACGAAACCGAATTAAAGCGGTTTCGCCGTTATATCGCTGACAATCCTGCCAACTGGCAGACTGACGAAGAAAATCCAAATGCCTAATAACATCAAACAACAAATTAGGGCAACCATATAAGATTGCCCCTACAGCGTCGGCCTGACATTGCATTTCCCTGATTTTCCGGAATTTTTTTGTAAGCTTTTCTTATTTGCCCAGTCTAATATGGTGGTCATGGCCGAGACGATTGATGATGAATGCCTGGTCAGGCAATTCAACCAGGGCGACAACTCCGCCTTCGACGGAATTGTTAAAAAGTATTCCGCCGATATTGCGGTGCTGGCCAATCGGCTGCTCGGCTGGCCCGGCGATGTCGAAGATGTTGTTCAGGACGTCTTCCTCGCGGTGTTTGTAGGACTAAAAAAATTCCGCTGCGAATGCAGCCTGAAAAGCTGGCTCTTTACCATAACCATAAATAAATGCCGCACCTACCGATATAAACGCATGCTTAGGCTAAAGAAGTTTTCAAAAGCTGCTGATAAAATGCCCCGCTCCCACAGCCGGGCTGCCGATGGGCAGTTGATGGACAGTGAGACTTTCAATCGTGCCCGACACGCCGTGACAGCTCTGCCGGCTAAATATCGCGAGCCGATAGTATTGAGGTATCTACAGCAACTTTCTATAACCGAAAGCAGCCGAATCCTCGGCATATCTGAAAATTTACTGCAGGTAAGGCTAAACCGCGCTAGAAAACGGCTGAGGCGGGAACTGGCTGAACTATTAGAGGAATAATGCGGGTCAAAAAAATACGTGTGTTTTCACAAAACAGAGCCGCGACCATAAGGGAGCGGTCCGCTTATTTGGAATAATTTATGACAGAAGACAAAATACAAAATCTATTACAAAAGGCTGACGAAACAGCAGGCCGACCTACGCCGGTTTCTATCAATCTCTCAACTGTTCGTCATCGTGCCAATCATAAGCGAATTGTAAGTGTCGCTGTCCCAATCGCCGCGGCTGCTGTGATTTTAACTACTGTTGGCCTGTGGGGTCTTACCGCAAGAAATGTTAAAACACAGCAGCAGCAAAAAATTGTTTCGCTCCAGGACCAGATTCGGCAATTACGAGCAAGAGCCGACGCCACATTCAATTTAGTCCATGAAGCTCTCGAAAACGAGCGAAAGCAGCAACGACTTGATGAGCTCCAGGCTCAGCTTGCAAGCATCCCTGATCCCATCGAAGAAATCCGAGAGCAGGTAGATAAGACGGCCTTTAACCTCGTTTATCAGGCCGACCGAATGTACCGTGAGCTTAACTTAAAACGTTCTGCCATCCAGACATACAAACGTGTAATCGAACTCTTTCCTGAAACTCAATGGGCCGACGTGGCCCGTCAAAGATTGTTGGAAATCAAAAACAGTCGATATAAAAAAGATTCAAAAGGAGATTTATTATGGAAACCACAAAACGTACACTCATCTTGTTAAGTTTGGTCCTTTTAACAGCAGGCACAATTCAATCAGCCGAAAAACCGGCAGCGGCGAAAATATCAAACACGCATTTTGCAAGCTGCCTCGTCAAAATAACTGCAAATTCAGGCATATTACCGCTGAACTATGATACCGTAGGGTCTCTGATGCGCAGTTCCAATATCGCTGGAAAGGCCGGTCGCGAAGTGCTGGGCCTATCAGCCGAACAGAGTGTTGACCTCTTTTTCATCGAGCCATTATCTCGCGATTCTAACGATGAAATGCCACCGGAATCCATGCGAGAACAGGAGCGTATGGACGAGCAGAGGATGATGATGGAGGGGATGGAAGAAGAAGCAGCCAACCCCAGGCCCAGACGAAGCGGAGCAGGGATAGACGGTGGTTTGTTAGGGGATCAAGCCAGCTTAAGGTCCAGACGAGGCAGAATAGACTCCAGGTTAGAACGTGGCAGGTCGGAATCAAGGTCTGTGCGAGGCGGCAGAATAGGAAGAGAGGATATCGGTTTGTACGGGCAAGATATCAAGCGCCCCCGCGTAGTCGCACCAGAACCGCCAAGTTTTGACGCCGAGCAAAAAATTCTTTTCCGGCTGTCGGTTGAGCTGCCTGAGAATGCCAAGCCGGCAGCCGAGGAGTTTATGGATGTTCTTATCGACCTCATGCGTCGTGCAATCCTCGATGAGGCTCGGGATTATTCTATTACGCTCCAAGATCGATTGTCCAGAATCAGGGAGCAGCGTGAGAAAGCACAATCACAACTTTCAAAGATAATGGAGCAAGCCAGGGCAGTAGAGCCACCCCCGCCCATCAAACTGGACCCGGCTGATGCGGCTGTCTATGAACAATTAGAACAAATTGTTGACCTATCGATGTTGTCACCGACAATGCCTTTTAGCGAAGCTATAGAGAGACTGAAGAATTCCGTTGACCCACCAGTGAAGATGGTGGTGCTCTGGCGGGATTTGCTCGAAAATGCTGAGATCGAGCCAAGTACCAAGATAAATATGGATGGGATACCGGGAGTTCGCCTGGGCACGGCGTTGGAGCTTTTGTTAAAAGCAGTCTCCGACGGATTTGCCGAGCTTGGTTACATTATTAAGAATGGAGTAATCACGATAGCAACTATTGAATCGCTTCCGTCGAACTTCGAAACAAGGATCTATGAAATCCAAGGACCATTTCTTGCTGCAAATGAACTGGCCGATACTATCCAGGATACAGTTGAGCCGGATAGCTGGTATGATGCCGGTGGACAAGGTTCAATTAGCACTTACATGGGCAGAAAGCTGGCCATTTTACAAACTCCCGAAATCCATCAAGAAATCCAAAAATTTCTGCAAGCAACTAAAATAGATATTCCTATCGATATCCCTACGGATATTCCTGTGGAAATGCTCCTCGAGGAAAGGCATAACTTGCTCCGGGACAAGCGAGTTCTGGAGATGGAAGTTGCTCGGCTGGAAGCGCGTCATGCAGCGATTGAAGAACAGAACGCCTTAATGAACAGGCAGATAATGAACAAAGTTGAAGATGACCTTGTCATCCATGAGCTGCAGGAAATAGTGGATATGCTTGGCAAACGCTATAGTGAGTTTGAGAAGCTTGTTAGTGGAGGTGGCCGTGTTTCCTCCCCTGAGCTCGAAGACGCGATGAAGAGACTCATCCAATCCAAAATGGAATTGGCAAAGAGACGTGGAGAGCTAAGTAGATTTGCCGGCGGTGACCAATTAGCCAGATTTAACCGCGAACTTGCCGACACAATGATCGGACTGGCCGAAAAGAGAGCCGAACTTGGTGTTGTTAATAAACAACTCAATCAAGCAGAAAGGCAGCTAACAGCGGCTACTACATTTGACCCCCAAGTCTCGCAAATACGCCTCGTAAAACAAGCATTGGAGATCGCTGGCCGCCGGGTGAGCACGCTGGAAACTCTTTTGGCTGATCTGCAGGAGCCAACTGTAACTGTGCTTGGAACAGACTAAAAAACTACGAATATATAAAAAAACGGCGCCCGCAGTTTTTCTGCCGCGGGCGCCGGATCAAGTCGATAAAAACTATCACGTACACAATACGCACAATACACGGCGTAATACACTCAATGCTTAAAATGCCTTTTGCCGGTAAAGACCATCGCGATGCCGAGCTTGTCTGCCGCAGCGATAACCTCATTGTCTTTCTTTGAGCCTCCCGGCTGAACTATTGCAGTGACTCCCGCCTTGGCGGCGTTTTCAACGTTATCAGGGAATGGGAAGAAGGCATCTGAAGCTATTACGCAGCCCTTCGTTGCATCGCCGGCATGCTTAAACGCAATCAAGCCGGACTCGACTCGATTCATCTGCCCGGCTCCGACACCGATAACCTTTTTGTTTTTAACTAATACGATGGTATTGCTTTTTGTATGCTTCGAGGCTAGCCAGGCGATTCTCAAATCCTCAAGCTGCTCTTTTGTAGGTTTGGCTTTGGTTGGATAGGTCAGTAAGCTGGGCTCCCATCCGACAAGGTCTCTTTGTTGTAATAGAAGCCCGCCGATGACACAACGCACATCAAACTGGCCACAGTCGATCTTGTCTCTGTCAATTGGTCCGGTCTGCACCAATCGAACTCTGCTGCCCCAGCTTTTCAGCGTTCTTATGATCTCAACCGCTTCCTCATCAAATTCGGGCGCTATAATCACCTCCGCGAAGAATCCGCCGGCACCGAGGGCTTTACCATACAGGCTGTAGGATTCCATAATTGTTCTGGCAAGCTCTTCGTTGACTTTTCTGTTGAGAGCGACAATACTGCCAAAAGCACTAACGACGTCACCTTCATAAGCCTTGCGGTATGCGACAGTAATATCATCATCAACTGCGCAGCCGCACGGATTGAGGTGTTTAACAACAACGGCGGTTGGTTCTTCAAACTCCTTTACAAGCTCAAATGCTGCGTTGGTGTCAAGAAGGTTGTTAAAGCTAATCTCGGTCTCGGCCTCCATCAGCTTGCCGCTGCAAACGGATGTCTCGCCGCTTGCCGGCAGCTTATAGTACGCTGCCGTCTGGTGAGGATTCTCTCCATAACGCAGTGTTTTTTCTTTTTTAACCGCAATCGAAATCCTTTCCGGGTATTCTACACCGGCTATCTTATTTAGGTATTTTGAAATAGCTGCGTCGTAAGATGCGGTCAGTGCAAATGCCACCCTTGCAAACTCGCTGCGCAGCTCTTTGCTTATAGCGCCTTTATTTTTCTGCATTTCTTCGATCACCCTGTCGTATTGTTCGGGCTGTGTCACGACAGTAACAAATTTATGATTTTTTGCAGCCGAGCGGATCATGCTCGGCCCGCCAATATCAATATTCTCAATCGCCTCAGCCAATGTGCAGTCCGGCTTAGCAATGGTCTGCTCGAAGGGATAAAGATTCACACAAACCAAATCAATCGGCTCAATATTATGCTCTTTCATTGCAGCGGTATGCTCACTTTTATCACGCAGGCCCAGTAGTGCTCCATGTATTTTCGGATGGAGCGTTTTAACCCGGCCGTCCATCATTTCCGGAAAGCCGGTAACCGATTCAATACCAACGG
Source organism: uncultured Pirellulales bacterium (assembly GCA_964631175.1). Classification (GTDB taxonomy): domain Bacteria; phylum Planctomycetota; class Phycisphaerae; order Sedimentisphaerales; family Anaerobacaceae; genus CAZVWH01. The sequence goes on from CAZVWH010000071.1 coordinate 5,175, forward strand.
CATCGATCCCTGCTTTGCTCAGATTATTAGCGGTTCCGCCGGTGCTGATTATCTTAACACCCTGGCTGCTGAGCTTCCTGGCAAATTCAACAACGCCACTCTTGTCGGAAACACTTATCAATGCTGTTTTAATTTTTGCCCCGTTAGAAATTTTGCCCTCTTCTACCATATCCAAACACCTCACTTTTGTACCCCTGCTAAGTTATCCCTAACAGGGTTTACGTCCATTTGAACTCCTTGTCCTAACTATTTACTTGGTAACTGGTTATTGGTAATTGGTTAAATAGTTAAATCGGTAACCGATAATCAGTAACCAATCACTATTCAGCCGGCTCTAAACAGGCTACCCGGCCACGCTCATCAGCTATATAAATTTTTGAATCTATTGTATTAGCTGCATATCTCGAAACGGCAGCAAAATTTACCGAGTACAGCTTCTTTCCGGTGATATTGTCCATCGCCACTAATGTTCCGGCGTTTGTAATCACATAAGCCTTACCTTCCGACTCTGCCAATAGCTCTACACCTTGATTCAATGACCACATAAGCTCACCTTGTTGTTTATTTATCGCAGTCAGGCCTTTAGTAGGAGCATACTGATAGACCACACGTCGTGTCACACGGGGCGCACTTGTCGGCACAGCAGGCAATTGATACTTCCAAACAAGCTCTGTTCTCATCAGGTCAACTATGTCGAGTCTATAGACATTTGTGTCTTTGCTGGCAAAAAACAGAGACATTCCGTCCCGCACAATCGGCCCGGCGATGGCATCGCCCGCATCAAACTGCCACAGTCGTTTAGGCCTATTCGGCATGATGCTTATCACATTGCCTGCATCGGTTCCAAAGAAAACAAACCACTCATCAGCGATAACCGAAGTAATCATTGAATCGTTCTCGGCAGCTACTTCAAACACCTGAATTTTATTATCAGCCTGTAACGTATGCAGGCGTTTATCAGGCCCGCTTAGGTAGAAATACGAACTATTTCGAGCGGCAGGACAAACCACTCCAAACTCCAGATTTTTAACTTTACTTTCCATTCCGGTTTCCGGTTCAATGTCAACTAACTTGTTACCGATTACAGATATGAGCCTATCGTGGTAGAGCTCCAGACCAACTACGGGAATACCAGCCGGCGCGATGGGCCTGCTAAATATCACGTTTCCCTTTTCTCTGTTCAAGGAAACCATATAGTTGTGGTCAGAAAGCACATAAATGGAATTATCAACAATAATTATTCGTTCCAAGCTCTCGCCTTTTTTGATCGGCAATTCATTCTGCCATAAAATCTTTAAATTGGCATGTTCAAGCAGCTCCGGCGAGACCAGCCAATTTGGACCAGCCTCTACGGCTACGCATCTGGCCGTAACACATAAAGCAAAAAGACTAAACAATACAATTACCGTACTTCTCAAACGCAGCATTTTACTAAACCCTCATAAAATAAACTCATAACGACTGTTAAATGCCTAAAGTGAGCTAAAGTGCTTAAATTGTCGGTCTAAGAGCCCGAGGGGGCAGGGCACAAATTCGCAGATCGTCGCTCGAGAGCCCGAGGGGCCAGATTCCCAGGGAAATGGCCAAGCCCACTTTTATTCACCAACTACGTCACGGCAGATTAACATAGTCAGCCAAATCAATATTGTGCTCAGCTTCAAATTTCTGCATTTCTTCAATGCGTTTGATATCGTCTTCGATCCTATTTACAAGCTTAAATATATACGGCTTATCTGCTAAACGGTGTCGCAAATCGTCAAGCATGGGTTCCCATGTACCATCGTACAATTGCTTCTTCAAAACTACGAGCATTATGTGCTCATTGCTGAGTCTGTTAACAAAGTCATCTACATCCTTGGTTTCCCGCGAAGCGGGGACCCTTCTGACGGCAATATCTTCGTTTTCACGGCTTTTTCTGCCCTGCTGGCCCATTTTTTACAACCTTGCCCTGTTCTAAGCGTATAACCGGGCTCATGTCAGGGGCATCCTAACTACCCGACCTGCAAATTGCAATAGTTTTTCTCCAATTGACCGGTTTATTCCTGTACTTCGAAATGCAAAATGTTAGAAATGAAGAAACATAATCCCGCTATATGAGAAAAATGCCTAAAGTGAGCTAAAGTTACATCCATAATTTTAGTCCACAGGATGTGGCGCCAGCCATCCCAGCGACCTTACGGCAGCACTTTAGTCACTTCACATCCTCCGACTTGGCTCAGGCCTGTCCCAAGCAAGGCCGAGGGGACGGGCTTTAGGCACTTTAGTTTTCTATGGCTGCTGTGCTCTTGGCCAATCGCGGATGTCTTCAAAAAAAGGAGTTTTTTGTTTTTCCACACACCCAGCGGCGTATAGGTACATCGCTGCTGACCAGCTTTGCCAGTCCTCGCCCTGAGGTGTCCCATCTTGTGCTCGCAACCATTCATTGAAGCCGAACTCAACATTTACCGCACGGGCCGGACGGACAAGCTCCGTAAGAGCAATCAATCTTTTCTCGGCAAGCTGCTGCTTGCCGGCAGCTACCAAGGCGGCTATGTAGAATCCGCAAATGAAAGGCCAAACGCCCCCATTATGATATTCGCCGGGCTGGTTGTATTTTGCGTACCTCGGCATCCAATCCGGATCCCCTTCTCTTACATACGGAAAAAAATTGGGCGGTAAATCGACAGCTAAATCTTCGTTCTTCCGCAGGGCTGCGCACTCTGTTTCTATCCATGCAACGAGATCTTTGGCTCTACTTGGAGATGCAATTCCCGTCAGAATAGCCAGGCTATTGCCCAACAAATCAAAGCGATCGCTACGATAGACCTTATATGACCATAAAGCATAATATGGTTTGTATCTTAGAACCAGTCCTTCATGCACATGACGCTGTTGCCTTTCGCCTTTCACGGTAAATCGACCCATCATCTCTCTCAGCTTAGACGCCCGTTCATCCTGGCCGAAAAGACGCAGGTAAGTATAGACTATGGTATTTACAAACAGTCCGTAGCCCACGACCCACTGCTCGTCACGCCAATCACTGGTCGGTAGCTGCGCGACAATAACCCGGTCGGAAGGACTTTGATATTCCATCCAGGTCATGGCTTTTTGCACAGCTTGTTCAAGAAAGTCGGTCTCGCCGGTGACTTTTCTAAACAGCCCTACCGCCATCAGAAATAATGCAGTGGTATCGCTCGCTCCCCGGTCTTGGGGATCGTGAGCCAACGATGGAATATGCCCAAGCCGACTCTGGTTTCGAGCGGTAGTTTCGATAACCTTTCTTAACGATTCTATTAGTTTTTTATTGCCTGAAACTAAAATTCCCAGCGCTGATATCATCATGTCTCGTGTGTATGGTTCGGGATAGCCCCAACCGGCGGTTCTTGGAAGTCCCCGATAAGAGCCGTGACGATTATGCAGCAAAACTTTGATCGCTGCGTTCTTGGCCTGCTCTATTATATTCTTGTCTCGCAGTTTCATTTCTTATGAAATCCCCAACTTTGTTGAGACGGTCTCGATAAATCTCTTGGCGATAACACGGTAGTCATAATTCTCTACGGCGCGTTTTCTTCCCGCCTGGCCCATCTTCTTTCTCAGCTCGGCATCCTGCATCAAGTCCATAAGATAATTGGCTATGTCATGTACACTCGCACGATAATCGACCGTTCGCGGTCTTTTGAAGATTACTCGATGTCCCTCCTCGTATCCGGATTCATCACCTACAGTCGTCTCTCTCATCCTTATTTCCTGAGCGATGCCTGCCAAAAAAGCATTTTGGCCGTGCACCATCGTATCAAGCATTCCCATCGCTTTTATGCCTATCACCGGCTTGCCGCAGGCACCTGCTTCGACCTGTATCATTCCAAAACCTTCCAGACGCGATGGCGCCGCATAAATATCGCACGCGGCTAAAAGATAAGGCATAAAATTGCGAGAGACACGACTGGTTGTATAAATAACATTCTTCTCAATCCCAAGGTGCGTAGCAAGCTGCAGGTCGGCAAGGCTTTGCTGCTCCGTTCGGGGTTGGGGCCAAACTTTACAGACATACTTCCAGTCAGGAGCCTTAGTATCGTTGATTGCCAGGGCCTGCATAACTTCATGAGCTCCCTTAGAGGCTGCATCACCACCGATTGTAAGAATCACTATCTGGTCCGGTGCAATCCCCAGTGCTTCGCGAACAGCAGCGACTTTCGGGTCATTCTTGTCACGAGGAATAAAAGAGTCCGTATCGCAGCCGACAGGGAGCACTTTGATGTTTTCGCCGCTGAGACCGTCCCGCATGTAGATCTTCTTTACCCATTTGGATGTTACTAATATAAGGGGAAGCGCCTCCAGAACCTCAAAGTAGTTTACCATATAGCCGTCTGCAACCAGCCAGGGCACAGGCTGAACACCATACCGTTGAGGATGAAGCACCAGATGGGGTGTGTGGCCCCAGTAACCAACTCCCAGAACCACATCCGGCTCGAACCAGCGATAATACCACTCTTTTTCCTGAGCCGATTCGAAATTCACCGCATGGGCTTCGACACCCATCTCCTTCAGACCTTTGTAAAGAAGGTCACCCTGAGTTGCCAAGCCTCCAGGAGATGGGGGATAATCGTAAAGAACCAGCACTTTCATTTCTATCTCTCCTATTCTTTATGAGCTTGTTTGGGCATAGATGCTTTCTTAAAGCAGCGAAAAGCTTCCTGACGTGGAACGGTCTTAGCTTCAAAGCTGTCAGGCTCAAAACCATATATTTGGGTGATTATATCATATTTTTGTTGCCAGATTTCCCCCGGCAGGTTTACCAGAATATCCGGATTATCAACCGGCTTGGGCAGATACTTACGTCCGCCATCCTCATAAGCGAACATCCATATCTCTTTAGCAGGCAATTGACCGCTTTGCCACAATTTCAGGACAGATTTTGCTGTCTCCTCATGCCTTAGATGTCGTGTATATTCACCTTGCAGTCCGTGTGTCATAATAAGGTCGAATTCATCCTTCGTAGTATGTAGGGTGCGATATTTCGCACCATTAACCATCTTTTGGTGCGATGAATCGCACCCTACCGTCCTGTCTTCTGCGAGCAATTGAATTATTGTATTTTGCGTTTTACGTTCGTCCAGCGGAGTTTGTTCGGGCCCATCATCAAGGTTGCCCATAGCTCCAGTCGCATTAAACTGCTCCAAGGCTCGAAAAAACTTTGACGAGCGATCCGGATCACTTTTCCTACAGAGCGTAACCACCGTCCATTCACTTTCCGGATGCATCAATATCGTGCCCCCAGCCCACAGAGTCTCATCATCGGGATGTGCTACAATTACTGCGCACTTGCCGAAGGGCCATACCTGTCTATTTATTTCTGAATCGCTCATGCCCTATTGTTTAGAACAAAGAATAATCCTATTTGCCTTTTCGAAATGGTCGCAGTACCCTGAGCAAACCAAAATCCCGCCAGCTTTGCCGAATAGGAAATATTCCTTTTTCGACAAAACCCACTTCCTCCATTGTGTAAAATGCGTGTGGATTAAATTTCTTGATAGAATCAACCACACTCGGGGCTTCACGCCGAGGTACGATGGTAAAAACGACCTTTACCTCACCGCTGGTTCCATGGCCGTCAACACTGGTAACTCCATAGTTTTTGGATTTCAAATGCTCCACCAACTGCAGAGCATCTATTTTAGTAACCACCCGTATCAGTACAATGCCTAAAGATAGTTTCTCAGCTATACAGATGCCTACGTAGTTACCCATAGCGAAACCGCCGGCATAAGCAATATAACACAAAGGATTAGAAAGATTCTTCATAATCTGGCCGATAGCAAGAAGCCAGATTAAGATTTCAAAAAAACCAACGATAGGGGCCAGGTACTTTAATCCTCTTGATACAAATATCACCCGCACCGTCCCCATACTAACATCAACAATCCTGGCTGTGAAGATTAGAAGAGGAATCACAAACCATGTGTAGAAAGTCAAGCTAAGAAGCAATACATTGTCCATATTTGTTCTTTCAAAGTTACAATCAAGGATTCATGCAAATTTTATTTCTGATATTCTCTAACTTTCCAAAGCAAATAAGCTCATCATTTAGGATGATGCTCATATCGGCTGCCGGGTTGGGTATTGTCTGTCCATCTCTGACTATTGCCAGTACGGTAATGTCATGCCTTCTCAAGTTCGACCTGGCGAGCGTCTTGTTTAATACGGGACTGCCGGCGGAAACTACAACTCTCGA
>CAZVWH010000071.1:11485-15159 GCA_964631175.1 uncultured Pirellulales bacterium
CATAACCACGGCCACCAAAACCATGACCAGCAAAACAGCCGAATAACCCCACCGCCATCCTAATTCCGGCATATACTTAAAATTCATTCCGTAAACGCCTGCGATAAAAGTTAGAGGAATAAAAATGGTTGCTATTATCGTAAGCACTTTCATAACGGCGTTCATCTTATTGCTGATGCTCGAAAGATATAAATCAACCATTCCTGAAACCATATCCCGGAAGCTTTCTATGGTATCTATAATCTGTATGGTGTGGTCGTAAACATCCCTTAGATACAAGCCGGTGGACTCATTAATTAGAGCCGACTCGGTTCTCTGTAAGCCGCTTATCAGCTCTCGCAAAGGCCAGACTGACTTACGTAGGACAATCATCTCTCTTTTCAGCCGATGGATTTGCTGGAGCGTTTGCTCGGTAGGCGCCGTGACCAATTGTTCTTCAAGAATCTCGATCTTCTCTCCTACTTTCTCTAAGATAGTAAAATAGCTATCAACGACGGCATCTATTAATGAGTAAGCAAGATAATCCGGCCCCATTTTGCGGATTCGTCCCTTTGCATTTCTGATTCTGTCTCTGATTTGGTCAAACACATCGCCGAGCTGTTCCTGGAAGGAGATAACAAAGTTAGAGCCCAGTACGATACTTACCTGCTCGGTCTCGACTGTTTGGTTATCACCGGTGCAAGTGAGCATTGTAAGCACTATAAAGATGTACTTTTCAAAATCCTCCAACTTTGGACGTTGTCCGGTATGAAGGATATCTTCAAGAACAAGGGGGTGCAGCTCAAACTTTCGGCCAAGCTTCTCTATTATCTGGACGTCGTGAAGACCGTCTATATTTATCCATGTTACAGTAGGCGTGGTTTTGAAAGCAAAGCAATCTTCGACGTTCGAGACCTGTTTTTCAGCGAGATTCTGCTCGTCATAGTCGATGTAGGTTATCCGAACGGTTTCGACCCTTTTCTCGCCAACATAAACAAGCGTCCCCGGCGGCAGGCCGGCCGGCTTATACTGCCGTTTATGCAATCGGGGCTTCTTCGCTGCCTCTTTCATTTTTTATCTTCCTCTAAATAACCCCCCAATAAACCCGGCCCCCTCGGCCTTACTCGGTGCATGCCTGAACAGGGTCGAAGGATTGGGGTGCTAAATATCATTTGGTTTGGCAATAAGTACGGGATAAATAAAACACATTTATTTTATATGATCCGTACTACTTTATACCTTAGATTGGCCGGGTTTTTTCAACATAAAACTTACAATCAACCCCGTGGCAAAGCCTAAGCCAAACGTCAATATCAGAAGTAAAGCTCTCGACATTTCAATAGACATAAAAAGTATTTTTGTTTTTACCACTTCTGTGTTTTGAACAAAAATGATAAGAGCCAATATTGAAATGACAGCTAAAATAATTATTTTTGCTTTTTTCATTATCAATTTCCTTCTGTTTTATCGACCTTATTATGATTATTAGCACCAATCTTGACCGCTACATTTCTAACAATCGAAAATGGAAAGCTCACCATTTGACGCAGACCTTCAACGGATGAAAGCGTGCGAACCTGACTTTTCACTTCTGCGAACAGCTCGTTGACTACAACTTTTTCTTCAACTTCGCCTACCTCTTTTACCATAGCTAAGCGATGAAGCGAATATAAGCCAATCAAAAAAGCTAGAGCAAAGAAAAAGTCCCACTGCTGAAGATTAAGTGTGGGCAGGCTGAATTTACCTGACTGGCTCGTGTACTCCAGAGTCCAGGCTAACTCTCGTCCAGCAAAGAAATCTGCAAACTTACCCCCAAGAATTGGTGCAATGCCAGCAGCTACTGAATTGACTATAGTATTGGTCGCAAGATAAGTCGTCGCTTGTCCCTCCGGTGCAAGCTTCAAGCTGATGTTGCCGGAGGCCAAAGATACACCTGCCGACGAAAGTCCCATCACCATGTGTATGAGAACTAAAAGCGGTATGGTCAAAAAATATTTGTCGGGCATTGTCGTAAAGGTCCAGGCTAGAATCGATAATATAAATAATGGTCCACATATCGCAAGTACCGACTTGTTGCTGAAACTATCTGTGAATTTGCCCCAGATTCTAAGAAAAGTAAAGTTAAGCACCTGACTGACAATCGAAAGGGCGATGATAAAAGACATACTCAAGCCTAATCTTTTGAGCATATAGACCATAAAGAACGGCCCAGCCAAATTCACCGCGAAGTTCCACGAGCACATAAATGCGATAAGCTTTCGGAAATTCTCATCTTTAAACGGCGTGGCAAGCAGCTTCAAAATCTTAGGCCTTTCCTCCACGGCAGGCATGCGTTTCTCAGGTGTTCTGGCTAAGAAGTAAAGCCCGACAGTACCGGCTGCAAAACCCACTAAAAACAGAATTGAATAGCCTTGAAGCTCGTAGTTAGGCAATATCTTTTTCCATGCGTCCAGGTAAACCGCAGCAGCTATACTCAATGCAATCCCAACGCCTGTAGCGATTCTCATTCTTTTGGAAAAGAACGAGCCAAGTATATTCTGCGGTATAAGGTCTCGCATCCACGAATTCCAGCTACAGCCGGAAACCGCTCCGAGGGCCGAAGCAGCTATCATTGATGCTAACAAAATAGCAAGGCCGATTTTAGCCCCGAACACAAAAGGAATAAGAGCGATTAGCAGCCAGCATAATCTGCTTATAGCCGCTGCTGTGACGACGATAGCCCGTCTGTTGCGTATCTTTTCAACGAGAAATATCGATGGCAGTTGAAGCAACTGAGCTAACGGCCCAATAGCTGCCAGCAGGCCAATCACCATATTGGAAGCGCCGAGCTTGATTGCAAAGGCGACTAAGAATGCTCCGCCGGTCAATATCCCCATCGACTGTGAAGCTATACCGTCTTTGATAACAAAACTCAGGCCTGATTGAACTTGCTCCTCTGTCAGGGTATCTTCGGTTTTAAACCACATAGTAGAGGACCTCCTTTTTCTCTACTCGCCTGGCATAATTCCGACCCAGTCAGAAAGCCAGGTGCTTTTTCGCCTTTTCCAGTCTTACTCCGACCTTTCCTACATCCTCGATATGTCTTATATGCTGTTTTTTTCGCTGCTCTAAAATCCGCTTTACCGTTACCGGCCCAAGACCAGGCACTCTCAACAGCGAAAAACGCGAAGCGTGATTTATATCGACAGGAAAAAACTCAGGATGACCAAGCGCCCATGCCTCTTTAGGATCGACCGTCAATGAAAGATTTTTATCGTTCTCGAAAGCAATGTCCGATTCGGCAAATCCATACTTGCGAAACAGAAAGTCCACTTGATACAGCCGATGCTCCCGCATAAACACATCGTTCGGGCTTTTTTGCACGACCTGTTCGCCGGCTATAGAAACATCGCCCAATCCCTTCTGGTAGGCGCTGAAATAGACTCTGTTCATCTTCAATCGGTCATACAAACCCCACATATACTTTACTATTTCCGCATCTGATTCTCCAGCCGCCCCTACAATAAACTGAGTGGTTTGTTTTGTTCCCTCGTATTTCGAGCCGCGACCTACCAATCTGCTTATCAGCTTCATCGGCTCAATAATGTCACTGATGTATTTTTTCTTATTTGACAATTTAGCCAGGTTCTTTTCGCCCGGTGTTTCAATATTTAGAGACACCGCGCTTGCCAGCGATACCGACTCCTCTATCGCGG
>CAZVWH010000072.1:0-14957 GCA_964631175.1 uncultured Pirellulales bacterium
ATCTGCAAGTCTTTAAAGCTTTTTATTTTCGTGCTCGAATTTTGACTCATCAGATGGTCTATGCTAAATGCTAAATACTATTCACTAACTACTATTCACTAACTACTATTCACTAAATAAGTATTGCAAAATTGCTGCTAAAAGTCAAGAAGCATGAATTCGTAACTCGACGCTCGATGTTTGTAATTGACAATTGGATTAAAATGAACATCGAGTATCCGGCATCGAGGTTCGGTAGGGTAGGGCTAGCCCCACCAATTTCTTTAAAGGTGGGCTATTTATTCCTGCATAAATATCGCAGATTCCAAGGGAAATAATAAAACATAAAAAGTATAGAACAACAATGTCATTCCCGCGAAGGCGGGAATCCAGCTATTTTAATAGCGTTTTCTGGACTCCTGCTTCCGCAGGAGTGACAAATCTAAACAATTCCTATTAACATTAGTTTTACTGGTATCAATAAAGTCCACCCTACATTTCTCTGTATTGCATATTGAATATAAAGCATAAGATTTATCTTTTAGTTTTTCGCTTTCGTTTTTTGGGCTTCCTTACTCTTTTGCCATCCCTTCGGCTGACTGGGCTTGTTAAAGGTTCTATAGGCGCCAAATTTAACTGACGCGCGGGGACATTCACCGAAACAATTCGGACTTTTATGGCTTGGCCCAAACGAATGCTAAGGCCGGTATGCAGGCCGACGACGCACTGGACTCTTGCATCGTATTTCCACTGGTCTGGTCCCAAATCGACCATCTGAATGAGGCCTTCTATGCCGAGCTTTCGTGATTGTACAAATACGCCAAAATTAGTCAGGCCAGTGACAACGCAATCAAGCTCGTCACCAAGTTTCTTGCTCAACATTTGTAATATCAGCACCGTCGTCAGCTCTCTTTCGGCGTCCTCGGACCGCTGCTCGGTAAAGGTGATGTGTTTGCCTATTTCAACCAAGTTTAGACCGGCTGCAATTTGTTTGGCTGTGTCCATACGATTCTCAAGATAGCACTGCAAAACACGATGAACGAGCAGGTCTGCATATCGGCGTATGGGACTGGTAAAGTGGCAATAGTGAGTTGAGGCCAGCGCGAAATGGCCGATGTGTTGTGGTGCGTACTGCGCTTTTTCAAAACTTCGCAGGACTACTAAATTCACCGCTAAAGCACAATCTGCACCTTCAACCGTAGCTAACAAATTTTGTATAGCTTTTCGATCCGGATTCCGGGGCAGAGTAAATCCTAACGCTCTGACGAGCACAGCCAGGTTTTTCATACTCAAGGCATCCGGCTCCGGATGAATCCGCCGAATGAAGGGGACGTTGAGCCTGTCCAAAAGTGAAGCGACAGCCTCGTTGGCCTCCACCATGAACATCTCGATTATTGTATGTGGGTAGCTGTCATCAGCAGGATGTGCATCGACTACACGTCCGGATTTGTCCATTACTAATTCCGTCTCAGGCAGCGCAAGATGTATCATGCCATTTTTTGTTCGCCGCTCTTCAATCACGCCAGCGAGTGTCCCCATATCTCTTAGTAGCTCAATCACTTCTTTTCTTACGCCCTTGGTATGGCCTTTCAAAGTCCTGTCGGCTTGTTCGTAAGACAGACGCTGAGTCGAGCACATAATACTATTGGCAAATCTACGGGATTTGACATTGCCTTGCTCGTCGTATGTTAAATAAACACTTTTAACAAACCGCTTCTGGCCCGGCTGAAGACTACAGATTCCATTGCTTAAAACTTCCGGAAGCATCGGAATAGTTCTACCGGGCAGATAGACGCTGTTACCACGAGTTTGTGCTTCTTTATCCAGCAGCGAATCCGGCGGGATGAAATTACCGACATCGGCAATGTGAATACCCAGCACCCAGTTGCCATTAGAATCTTTCTCCAGGCTTATCGCATCGTCAAAATCTTTCGCATCAGCCGGGTCGATGGTTATGATTACTTTTTCCGTTATATCCTCTCGGCCATCGATCTGCTCCGGATTAAATTCGGCGGCGGCTTCGCGAGTCTGCTCGATGCAATTAGAATCAAATTCGCCTGGCAGGTGATATTGGGCAGTTATTGATTTTATCTCGGTTTCATATTGACCCTGCTTGCCCAGGACTTCGATTATTACGCCACGCGCCAGATATTTTTCTGTAGGCCAGTGGAGTATTTCGACTACAACTTTATCTTTTTGCTTAGCACCTTTTGCGGTGACATCATCGACGCTGATTGGCTCGAAGAAAGCGGATCCATCCGGCTGGACAAGCCAGCCTTCCGGGTGTTTCAACAGTGTTCCAACGAATCTGTTTTGTGCTCTTTGGAGGACTTGAATTACCTCGCCGGTGAGCCGCATTTGTCCGCTGCGTTTGCCTTTCCTTTTGACTTTTACGATGACGATGTCGCCAGTCATCGCGTCGGATGTAGCGTCCGGCGGAATGAATAAATCGCCATGCGAATTGGGATCGCGTGGTATTACAAAGCCAAAGCCCTTCGGATTTGCACGGAATGTTCCTACTATCTGACCGGCCAGTGAAGGCAGAGTTACTGAATTGCCGGCCCCTATTACCACGTGTCCAGCCTGACGGAGCTGGTTGAAGGCGGCTTTGAACTGCGGATAATCTTCGCAGCTTACGCCTATCGCCTTAGCCAACTGAGCGAGTTTCTGTGGCTTGTAATCGGCGTGCTTTAATAATTTAATTATTCGTTCTTTAAAAATTTCCGGCATTTGGAAGTTTGTTAGATTATCAGAAAATCAGGTTATCAGATAGTGGATATCAAAGTATCAGGGTATCAGATTAACTTTTTTTCTGGTCTCCTGATAGCTCGATTACCTGCATCCTGATTTTCTGATGACCTGATTTCCATTTTTCCATAACGGTAGTTACAGAAATGGTGGGCATAGCCCACCCTACCTGAAATGATTGTACTTATCCCTTCTTAGCCTTTATCTGATTAAGTTTTTTGGCAAGGCGTGATTTTTTTCGTGCAGCGGTTCTTTTGTGCATTGTACTTGTAGCAGCGGTTTTGTCCAGCTTCTGTGCCACAAGCCGATACTGCTCGCTCGCTCCTTCCACATCGCCGCTACTCATAGCCGTCTCTAAATGTTTGATTTGTGTCTTGAACTGGCTTTTACGCGCACGATTAATCGTTCTTTTTTTGGTGTTTTGCCTGATTCTTTTCTTAGCTGATAACGAATGTGCCACTATAGCCTCCTAAAATTAACGTTCTTAGGCTCTTCGGTAATCTGACTTTAACAGATCACTTCTTATTTTTTTCTTTATATAGTAACCACACGAACAAGTGATAGAGCGGATTCACAAATTTGTATTCACCTCTCATCTGGCCTTCGACAATAATTCCAAGCCCCTTTGTTTTTCGCAAGAAGTTGTCTAAATTTTTTTGCTCTTTTTCTTCAAGTTCTTTGAGTATTTCACCGCGTGTAAAAGTTATGCCAACAGGTAACTTTCTTGCTATTCTTCTGAAAATGGAAGAATAAGTTTTATTCCTTAAAACACCGGTTACCTGTTCATTGATGTACCTTCTGCCTGCAATCCGTGCAGCCTCCATAATACCGGCTCTTGCATCAATTTCACTTATTTTGTTGTCTGTGTCCTGCCAAAAAACAGTGTCGCCAATCTCATGCATTAACATAGGCAAACCACCTGACAATTGTACCATTAAAGAAAGTGCGTCACTTGAAATTGTTATGCCTTGTCTGCTGAACATTTTCTCAAAGAACTCTTCTGATTCGCTATTGCTCATAATCGGCAAGTCAATAACATCGAAAATTCTGGCTACTGATGGCTGGTGTTTTATTAGGTCCGCTCGTCTTTCCTCCAAACCGACAAGAACCAGAAAAATCGGAAGGGGCTTACCAGAAGTAGCTAATTCATCAACAAAACTTTTTAGAAAAGGAGAAAATTGCGGAATATCGGTGAGGCCGTTGACATCATCTAGTATGAGAAGCAATCCTTTCTTGTCACTATCTTTGACCTCTTCATATATTTTTCTCAAAATCGGTAGAAAATTGTTCACTAAAGTTCGTAGCTGTTCTTTATCTTTTGTAAATTCAATCTCTACGCCAAAGAGCGTTACTCCTTTTATATAACTACTAAATCCTTTCTTTAATTTTTCAAATAAGGATTTATCTGTGCAGTCCTGCAATAGTCTCTGGAAAATTTCACCCATCATATCCTCTAAGGTGGCAATCCCACCCAAATGGCAGTGACTGCCTATCAGGCTGTATTCCTTCTCGGCAATAAATCGAATGAATCCGGCAAGAGAGCTTTTTCCAATGCCGCGCTGTCCGGCTATGAAAATATTCTCATTTCTGCCTGAGAGCGTCTGCCTTATGGCTCTCTCGAACCTTTCGATTTCTTTCCGTCTGGCAACAAAATACTCCACGGGAACGGGCCTGCCCGGGGTAAAAGGACTTTCTTTTGAAATTATATCTACCATTTTATTTTTCTTTTTGACTTTGCCGTAACTTATCTACTCGCTGGCCGACATCTTTGTATGCAAAATCAATCTGAGCAATCCTACGATAAATTTCCAGCGCCTTTTCTGCATCGCCGTTATCTTCATGAGCGCGACCCAGATTGTACCGCAGCTCTTTGGCTATATTGTCATCTTTTATCTCATAAGACTCTATCGCTCTGGCAAAGACATCGATCGCATCTGTAAGCCAGCCCTTCAAGTAAAAGCACAAGCCTATTTTATCCATCGCTGCAATCTTTCGCCTCGGATCTTTTTGGGCCTCCTGGAATAATGGTATTGCCTCATCGTAGCGTTTATTTGGAAGCAGACAATTACCGTAATCATACTTGGCCTGCAGGTCGGTTGGATAGTTCTCTACACAAAGTCGATAATGCTCTAATTCGATGTTGTTTAATTGCGTCAATAACCCTTCAACTTTGGACTTGGCTTCGGCGTTATCAGGATGAGCTTGCCGCGCTGCTTTTGCTCCTCTTATTTTATGTTTGAGCCAGCCTATTCTCAATTGGCCGGCACGCTGTTCAAAACTAAAATCGCTTGTATTTTTATAGGCATTTTCCAGCAGCTCTATGGCCTCATTTTGGGCCTCGCCGGTTTGCAAATCTGACAGGGCTTGGACTAATTTGAATACACTTCTTGGCCGATCCGGATTTTGAGCTATTTCTTCTCGGGCCTGCTTGACCGCTAAGAGGCGGTAATCTTCGCTCTTGACGACGCCCTGGGTGGCTTGAAGCATTTCCTGGCCTTCGCGGTCTTTAATAGATTGTCTAAAATCGCCTTGCTGGTCGTATTTGCCCGAGGCCATAGTCAATTCGGCTGAGAGGTTCTTAAACTCATCTGCTAAATCTTTATCCTGAGGTTTAATCCTGCACGCACGTTGGCAGGCGGCAAGTGCTTTGCCGAATTGCCCCAAAGCCGCGTATGAATCCTTCAACAGGATATAAGTGTGCAAAGAAGGCTTATCAGCGGCATTATTAGTCTGGAAGATTAGGTTGGCAATCCAATCAGCCGTTCTTTTATAATCGCCTGCAATCGCTGCTTTCAGCATGGCCTCGGCGTACGGCAGATGGTCAGGGTCTTTTGCAAAAAGGTACTCGGCATTTAGCAACTGCTCAAGGGGAGTCTTGCCTCGCAGACGTTTTACTCTTTCCATCATGGAAGGCTTTTGGCCACCTTTTCCCTTTCGGTGCAAAGCTAATTCGCAGAGCGGCAAATGTCCTTCTTCCAGCGCATCAGGGGCACAATTTAAACCGCCGAGGTACATTTCGATTGCATAATCGAAGTTTCCTGACTCCGCTGCTTCCTGGGCCCTTTCAAAAAAAACCCCGGCACTGGCGAGTTCTTCATTGTTCATTTCTTGCATATATTTTAACTGATTACCATTTTTTACATGTCTTGCAGTACGTGCTTATCGTAATGCCCGGCTTGGGTTTGTCAACAAAATACTTGTATAGAAACTCAAGCTATGCTATAAGAAGCAAAAACATCTAATTGTATATACGACAGCACAGATTCAGCTATAAGAATAAAACGAAGGGAGTATAAATATGACAATAGCTCTCGAGCAGTATGACCCACAGATTTATGAGCTGATAAGGCAGGAAAGTGCGCGCCAGAGTGGATCGATTCGCCTTATCCCCTCGGAGAACTACGTATCCAGAGCTGTAATGCAGGCCTCCGGAAGCTGTCTTACCAACAAATATTCCGAGGGCTACCCCGGCAAAAGATATTACGAGGGCCAGCAGGTAACCGACCTTATCGAAAGAATGGCTCAGCAGCGCGCGAAAAAACTGTTCAAAGCAGACCATGCAAACGTTCAGCCCTATTCCGGTTCGGTAGCAAATTTGGCTGCCTACGCAGCCTTGATAAATCCCGGCGATACGATTATGGGTATGTCCCTCGTCGATGGCGGACACCTCACGCACGGCTGGAACGTCTCCCTCACAAGCAGATTCTTCAAATCCATGCCCTATTCTGTAGATACTAAAACTGGCCGATTGGATTTTAACCGCATTGAGGAGCTGGCGAAAAAACACCATCCGAATATCATTATCTCAGGTGCCACAGCCTATCCGCGGGAGATTGACTTTGAGATATTCGGCCAGATAGCCAAGAAGGTCGGTGCGTATCATGTCAGTGACATAGCCCACATTGCTGGTCTTGTTGTAGCCGGCATTCACAACAGCCCTATACCGTATGCAGATATAGTCTCAACCACCACGCATAAGACGCTGCGGGGTGCTCGCGGCGGAATGCTGCTGTGCAAAAAAGAGCACGCCAACAAAGTCAACAGGGCGGTCTTTCCGGGCCTGCAGGGCGGCCCTCACATGCACACGCTAACAGCTATAGCCGTGGCATTAGCCGAGGCGGACACGCCGGAGTTTGTTACATACGCAAAGCAGATAGTAAAAAATGCAAAAGCTCTTGCGGGAAAGCTACTGGAGCACGGCTTTAACCTCGTCACCGGCGGAACCGACAATCATTTAATTCTAATCGATTTGCGAAACAAAAAAGTCCCCGGCAAAAAATTAGCAAAGGCTTTAGATAGGGCCGGGATCGTCACTAATTACAACACCGTGCCGAGCGACCCTGCTCCGCCGGGTAATCCGAGCGGCTTGCGTTTGGGAACGCCGGCTATTACTACGCGTGGTATGAAGGAGAAGGAGTGCGAGCAGATTGCCGGCTTGATAAACAGAGTAGTAGATAATATCGACAAAGAATCGGTTATCGAAGAGGTAGGCAAAGAGGCTTTGCTTTTATGCTCACAGTTCCCTGTGCCGGAGCACTTTATTGTAAACCATAAGAGTAATACGTGACGCGTGATTTGTGGTTCGTGATGCGTGATGCGTATATCGTATATCGTATCAAACAAAACTCCTTAATAAACCCCCAGATAAATCTGGGGGCTAAATATTTTTCTGTATTCTGTCCCGCCAGAGGCGGGTAAACCTCTGCCTTCTGCCCTCCGTCATCTGTCTTATGTTCTCCGTCTTCTGTCCTCTGTCTTTTTCCTTGACTTTTCCCTCCTTTTAGTCTATTTTACGCCGTGAGATAAAATGGGGAAATATCATGAAGAAATCAGTGGCGCTGTCCCTACTATTTCATGAGATAGTAAGATTATCTGAGATAAAATGGCGAGTTATAATTATGCATTTGTTATGAAATCGAAAAATGTCGCCCGACAACATCCGCGCTATGAGCGGCATAGATATGAAATACTCGCAGGTAAAACTTAAATGAAAGAATATATGAATGATAAACTAAACAAATGGGTCCCAACATTAGTCGCAATATTTTTAATATTGGTCTCGTTTCTATATATAAATAACAAAATAAATAATTTAGAATTGATTAAGGAGGAAAAGATTATAATGACAAACAATTTTTCAAATAATGTTGAACAAATAAAACCTGCAGTAGTTATGATTCTCGCAGAAACAAATCGTTTTGAACTTCCATTTGCAGGAGGGGAATATATCCTTGCGAATAATAAAGTATTTTCAAAAGGAACAGGATTCATTGTTGCAGAAGATGGTTATATTCTGACTGCCAACCACGTTGTTAAGGAAGCAAAAGATAAAATTAAAGTTAGAGTTATAAAGGATAATAGGTTTGAATTGTATGAAGCAAAGTTAATTTCTTCCAATAATGCGGCAGACATTACTTTACTTAAAATTGATGGAAAAGGCTTTCCTTATGTTAGTTTTGGAGATTATGATAAATTCAAAGAAGGCATGGGAATAGGGTTTATTGGATTTCCCCTGAACATGAATTTGCCAATAACCAATAACGGAATAATTTCAGGCAAAGGTAAATTTCAATATGAAAAAGATGGAAGTGATATCGATATCTATACAATAAATGCTTTTGCCAACAAAGGCAACAGCGGCGGGCCCGTTTTTTCAGCGGATACAGGAGAAGTCATTGGTATAATAAATGCGCGCATGAATGTAGTAAGTGAAAATCAATTTATTAAATATGACCCCAACAACCGTGCAACAGTAAAAATCGGAGGTATTGATCCGATCGCCCTAGCTGTTGAAACATATAATGCCAATTTAAGATTCATAGGTGACGTAACGCAGGTTGGAATTGGGTATTCTACATCAATACAATATGGCAAAGAACTTCTTGATGCTGTTCAGAAATAAATATGGAACGTTTATTTTTTCTCCGCCGAGTAAATCCGCAATTAAATCCATCATTCTCAAAACCCTCATTATCAAATCCTTGGTTCTTAAAGCACTCCATAAGTATATACGCATATACTTATATAGATGAATCACTTCCTTAAATCTGGTGACATCATACTTTTTTCTCCGCTGCAGTTGCATTTTGCATTTTAATTCTCTGTGGCCAATTTTAGAAATGGTAATTGGTTAAATGATGGAAAACACCGCAATAGCAGAGTTTTACCAATAAATATTATTTCAGCATTTTCTGAATGGCCTTTTTAAGAGCAGGCAGGTCTTTTTTAAGAATATTCCATACCCGTTCAATATCAAGACCCAGGTAGTCATGGACAAGGACATTTCGAAAGCCGGCTACCTCAAACCAGTCAATCCCGCTCTCTCTTTCCCTGATTTCATCAGACAATCGCTGTGTCGATTCTGATAATATTTGCAGGTTTCGAATTATCGCATCCTGCAAGAGTGTAGAATCTATAAACTCCTGTTTGTCTATACCCTTGGCATAAGATTCTATGCGTTCGATGCATTCGGAAATATGTATC
Organism: uncultured Pirellulales bacterium; assembly: GCA_964631175.1. Lineage (GTDB taxonomy): Bacteria > Planctomycetota > Phycisphaerae > Sedimentisphaerales > Anaerobacaceae > CAZVWH01. Next base: position 9,211 of record CAZVWH010000072.1, read on the forward strand.
AGATAAAGCCGATCGTCCTTCATATCGGTTTTGCCTCGCTGAGCACGCGCTCTTTGATATACCAGTGCAGCCCATTCTCGGTCACTACATCTACCTTGCGGCCGAAAAGCTCCTGTAAGGCCATAAGCAAACCGCCTAAATCAAAAAGGCTGCGATCTTTCTCCATATCCACGAGAAAGTCAATGTCACTGTTCTGGCCGGCTGTCCCGTTCGCAACCGACCCGAATATGCGAACATTCGATGCTCCATACTTTGCCGCTAACGCAAGTATCTGTGCTTTCTTGTCACCGATTATCTCTGTAATACCCATACGGTTTTAAGTGTAAATCCCATTCTCCCATGTGTCAAATATGAATTTGAAGAACAAAAATTATTCGGCGAGGGCAAATTCAAACGGGCTCCGGTTTTTGCGGAGCCCGTTGGTTTTCCGGTGTGCTGCTTTGGATTAACCAGGGATTACATTGGTCGCACATGGGCCTTTTTTGCCCTGTCCAACCTCGAATTCCACCCTCTGGCCTTCCTCAAGACTGGCGTAGCCGCTCATCTTGATTTCCGAGTGATGAACGAACAAGTCCTCCTCGGAGTCATCGGGCGTGATAAATCCAAAGCCTTTCTTACCATTAAACCATTTTACTGTACCTGTACTCACTTCTGTACTCCTTCGGCCTACTAACGGCCACAAATTCTGCCCCTCAGACTTTTTTCAAGAGAATATTCTTGAGAGACGTTAGAACATACTCTAAGGACAGGTATTATACCAGAGAACTAACCAAATATCAATTAAAATAAATACAAATAATAATAACGGAAGATTGGTCGGAAAAAGAGAGATTAATAGTGAGAGATGAGAAGAAAAGGCAGGAAAAGGTTAGTGTCTGTAGAGCAATTGCCACTTTGGATGCCAGCAAAAAAATAGCAGAAAGGCTCGTAAAAATCGCTTTTTAAAGGCCTGCATAAACTGCTTTCACAGGTGTTGAAAAATGCAATACTTAAAAATTTCAGACTTGACTTATTGGGGCGTCATAAGTAGTTTCTTAATCACCTTATAATTTTAAGAGAAAGAACAATGGCCAGAGATGTGGATGTTCGCCGTGCAAGACATGTGGTCGGCCCGTAGAGGACGGGGTTTGCTCAGGCTGCGGTGAACCTGTTGAGGATTGCTTCTGCGAACCTCAAGAACAAGAGTATGAAGAAGAAGAATATGAAGAGCAAGAGTAAGTGTAAGACGACCACATTCTTGATTAGGATTGAAGGTTATCAGCTTGGTTATTTCTATTCGTAGCCAGAAAAGTGGATAGTATGTAGTTGAGTGTATCCAACACTGTTGTCCGATCGCTTAGTTTGGTAACTTGTAGTGCTTTGTCACTCATCACATAATCGATATTATTCTAAACCCTTTGCTTCGCTCAAGGGGTAAAGTCCTTAAAGAATCCGGGTAGCGACAGCCAGATATACGACACAGTCAACTTCGGGCGGACGAACTTGACACTTAACTCAAACTTTTTCCTTCGGCAGGCTCTAAGCAATGCGAAGGGATGAAAAATCATCAATCATTTATAACAGACCATTCGTGAAAGGATTGTAGGATGGCGACGGACGAAAATCTACTGGATGCATTTATAGAAGAAAGTCAGGCGAATAAGAAATACTTAGCGTATGCCAAAAAAGCAGATGCCGAGGGATATCCACAAATAGCGAAGCTTCTCCGAGCAGTGGCACAAGGAGAAACTGTTCATGCCCATGCACTTCTTAAGGTCATGGGTGGGGTAAAATCAACCAAGGAGAATCTGAAAGAGGCGATAAAAACGGAGAGCTTCGAGTTTAATCAGAAGTACCCCGAATACATTGAACAGGCCCAACAGGAGAAAGTCAAATCCGCATTGGCGTCATTTCAGCATGCGATGGCAGTAGAGCGGGTACATTACAATCTTTGCGTAGAGGCATTGAATGCAGCCAAAAATAGTAATGATATGCCCACAGCGAAGGTGTTTGTGTGTAGTGTTTGCGGCAACACGTTTCTGGAGAAGATACCCCAGAAGTGTCCGATATGTGGAGCGTCGAAAGAGAAATTCGACGAGATTGAATAAAAACAAGCCATTGACGTCCCGGACTTCGGCGAGGGCTTCGACTGAGCTCAGCCGAACGTCCACAGTCGAGCCTCAACGGCTATACGTGGATAAAAAACTCGAAAATCTACAATTTGTTCCTGTAACAAATTAGGTTTATTAAGGGACTTTGTTGTTCAGCATTTTCTTATCCCGCAGAATGTGAAAATAATGCTGAGCGAAGCGGTGGGCCTCGTCTCTGACGTACTGCAACAGCTTGCGGGCAGGTGAGTGAGCGGCCAATTTCACCGGCTCAGAACTACCCTGCAAATAAATATCCTCCTCTCTCTTGGCAATTGAGGCGATTTTTACAGCCGGTGCATTCATCTGCTGTAAAGCTGTCTCGGCAGCGTGCAATTGGCCGAGACCTCCGTCGATCAAAATAAGGTCCGGCCAGAGCTCTTCGCCCCGCAAGGCGTATTTGTATCTGCGTTTAACTACCTCAGCTATCATCGCATAGTCATCGATACCCGTAACTGTTTTTATTTTGAATCGTCGGTAGCCGCTCTTAAACGGCCTTCCATCGATAAATTTAACCAATGAGCCGACCGCCTCGGCTCCGGAAATGTTGGCAACATCGATACCCTCAATAATCCTGACCGGCTCAGACGCCTGTAATAAATCCCGCAATTGCAGCAGAGCCTCGGTTGGGTCACCGGCAAAGACCTCCGGCTGAACGTCTTCCTCCGGCAGGCCGCGACGGTCAAGCCTTTCTATCAGCCGAATACGGTCGCGGTACATAGCGGCTTTTTCGTATTTCAGCCCTTCGGCTGCCTCGGTCATTTGTTTTCTTAACTGCCGCAAAACCGTAGAGCGCTTCGACCGCAAAAACTTAATGAAATCACTGATGCTCTTTTTGTACTCACTTTCGTCGATCTTTGCGGCACACGGAGCGGTGCACTGCTTTATGCTGTACAAAATGCAGGGCCGAAAGAACCTGCGTTTCAGATCGCTTTTCTTTATGTCTAAAGAGCAGGTTCGAAACCTGAATATTTTTTGCAGCTCTACCATAACCAGCCGCAGGTCTTTCGCACCGGCGAAAGGCCCAAACAGCCTGCTGCCGGTTGGCCGAGGCTTTCTGGTAATATAGACGCTGGGAAAATCCTCACCTGTGGTAATCTCCAGATACGGAAAGGTCTTGTCATCGGTAAGGTCGCTATTATAAGGCGGACGAATGTCCTTTATCAGACGGGCCTCTTTCAATACTGCATCGACTTCGGTTTCGGTTTCTAAAAAGTCAACGGTTTCGACTTTGCCGAGCATTTCTGCGATTTTCGGCCCGCGTGCCCCCGCTGCTTCACCGCCCGGCTGAAAGTAACTGGCCGCCCGTGAGCGCAGGTTTTTAGCTTTGCCGATATAAAGGACTTTATCCGCCTTGCCCTTCATAAAATATAGGCCGGGCCCCGTTGGAAAGGTCTTTATCCTCTGCCGAATCGCATCAAATTTGTCTTTTTCCTTACTTACGGTCATTACTTAGCATTTCGTCAAAAGAGCTTCTAAAATTCGCGGGCCTAATGGATAAAACACCTTGTTTGTCTGACGACGTCAAAAAACAAATTTCAGTGTAAATACAGTAGCCAATTTTAATTTTTTTCAGCCATCAGCGAAAGGGTTTTTATCACCCTATAAACCCGCTCTAAGGGTGCTAATCGCCGAAAAAGCTGCTGTTGTAGCGAAATTTCTGGACAGAGTACCCCTAATTTGGTAAAATTTTCATAGAATTTTAAAATGATGTTGATCTGCTCGCGGGAGGAGTAATGATGAAAAGGTCAAACCTTAATATTTGTATAACTATAGTTATTTTCTTAGCGGGGATGGGTAGCACCTCTTTTGCAGAAAAAATGATCTATGTCGATGCTAAAGCCTTCGGTGCAAATAACGGCTCATCCTGGACTAATGCTCACAACTATCTTCAAAATGCCTTGGCTGATGCCGATTCTTCAGCTAAGCCGGTTCGAGTCCTGGTTGCCGCAGGCATCTATAAGCCGGACCAGGGTGCGAATCAAGAACCTGGCGACCGCGAGGCTGCATTCCGGCTCATAAACGGCGTGACCATCGAGGGTGGTTATTCTGGTTTTACCGAGCTGTACCCAAATATCAGAGATATTAGCCTTTATGAAACAATCCTCAGCGGCGACCTTAATGGTGATGACGTCATGAATGCTTGGCTGTTTAAATCGGACAACAGCAATCACGTTACCATCGGTAGCGGGACCGATGAAAGTGCTGTGCTGGACGGCTTGACTATCACCGGCGGACACGGCTCAGAGGGAGGTGGAATGTACAACGCAAATGGCAGTTTGACGATTAACAACTGCACATTCATCAGAAATGAAGCTCATAGAGGCGGAGCGATATACAACACCGAAGGCAGCAATCCACTACTGAGGATGTGCGTGTTTAGCCAGAATTACGTCCGCTTTGAACAGAATACCGGAAGCGGCGGAGCAATATACAATCAAAATAGTGATCCTGTACTTTTAGACTGTACTTTCTCCTTGAATGGAGCATACTGGCAGGGCGTTGGTGGAGCCATATCAAACTACGATAGCAACCCGATGCTGATTAGCTGTGAGTTTACCACAAATGTAGCCGAAGCCAGTGGTGGTGCGATTTTCAACGAACGAAGCGGCCCAACAGTGGTCAACTGTATTTTTACAGCCAATACGGCTGAAGATAGTATAGGCGGTGGAATGGATAATGACATGAGCTGCCCAGCTCTCATCAACTGCACGTTTGCTGCAAATAGAGCATTATCCGGAGTCGTTCTGTCCTTTCGGCAGTCACAATTGAATTTCGAACCCGATTTATGTCGGTCTTTCATATTTAATTGTATTCTGTGGGAAGATGGTACGCAGATATGGAACGGAGACGGCTCGACTCTTGGAATCGCCTACTCGAATGTGAAAAACGGTCAGGCAACTATCTACGACCCATACTATGCGGTTGATTGGGGCGAAGGTAACATAGATGTCGATCCTTGTTTTGCAAGCCCTGGGTACTGGATTTACTGGAACGGCCCCGATGTTGTCGTTGAGCCAAGCGAGCCATACTCCGTCTGGGTTGACGGTGATTATCGTTTGCAATCACAGGCAGGGCGATGGGATCCGACCATCGGCGTTTGGGTCCAGGATGAAGTTACAAGTCCATGTATTGATGCGGGAGACATCGGCAGTCCCTTTGTTTTTGAGCCGCTTCCTAACGGAGGCAGAATTAATATGGGGGCTTACGGCGGTACGTCTGAGGCGAGCAAATCCCCTTTCTTAGTAATCCTGCCTGAGCAATCCGAAGGACAACAGCAGGAGGAAAAAGAGTTGTAACGAAGATATTCCATCCTCTAAATGTGCTAAAATATCAGCACTATTAATGGACAAAATCCGCCTTCACATCTTCTTTTTTATATGAATGCACTTCATGTTTGTATCTATGACAACAAAGGTCAAAAGCACTTCCTCTATAATAGGGTGCACGTCAAGTTTGTAGGTGAGGTGGACGCTATTGTATTACCTATTATCTCGATGGATAATGGTTGGCCGCCTTTTGTCACCTCGACCGAGGCCGTATGGCCGAGTGGAGAGGTCTGCCTTCAAAGCAGATTTCTCCACTTCGGCCCACTCATAGTGGGCCTACGGTCGAAATGAC
>CAZVWH010000073.1:0-14728 GCA_964631175.1 uncultured Pirellulales bacterium
AGGGTGGGCTTTAGCCCACCGACCCACTGATAATTTTCTCACAAGAAGTTTAGCCACAGACCCCGTCCCTTCGGCAAGCTCAGTGCAGGCTCTGAGCGAAATCGAAGGAGTACATAGAGAAAACAGAGATATTTATAAAAAAAAATCTGTGTAAATCCGTGTCTGATTTTTTTAAAGAACAGTGTTAATCCGTGTCTAAAAAAACTTCTCTCCGATGGCAAAATCCGTCTAATATCCGGATCCTATGCTGTCTTTGGTCTTTTTGTCAAACTGTCGGCAGATTGTGCTTTTCACAACATTAAAAAACTTGGCATTTTCGAGTTGGATTTGCTAATAATCAGCGGTAAGATAATTGCGAAAGGACTCACCGTCATTTCGACCGAAGCGTCCCTTAGGGACGCGAAGTGGAGAAATCTGTTAAAAAGCGGATTTCTCGGCTCGCCAACGGCTCGCTCGAAATGACCTATCACAGGCGGCATTATTTTCAATAAAACAAGGTAGATATGAAAAACATAATTGCAGATAGGACGAGTAAAATTGACGCAAGTGGAATCAGAAAGGTCTTTGCTCTTGCCGCTCAATTGCGTGATCCGGTTAATTTTTCGATAGGTCAGCCGGACTTCGATGTGCCGGAAAAACTGAAAGAAGAAGCAATCAAAGCCATCCGAGAAGGTTTCAATAAATATTCACAAACAGGCGGTGATACCGCCCTCAATATAAAAATCGCTGAGCAGGTGAGAGAGCAATTCAGGTGGGAGAAACCAGCCGTGCTGGTGACAAGCGGCGTGAGTGGGGGGCTTCTGCTGGCATTTTTGGCACTTATCAATCCCGGCGATGAAGTAATCATCCCTGACCCTTACTTTGTAATGTATAAGCACTTAATCAATATGTTGGGCGGAAAGTGCATCTTTGTGGATAGCTACCCAAACTTTAACCTGCCGGTCGAGAAAATTGCCGAAGCAATAACCAACAAAACCAAGATGATAATACTCAATTCGCCGTGCAATCCGACCGGCATAGTATATTCAGAAAAAGAGATTAAAAATCTGGCCGAGATAGCTGCACAAAAGGATGTGCTTATTCTAAGTGATGAGATTTATGAAAAATTCTGCTACGACGGCATGTGCACGAGTATCGCTAAATATTACGACAGAACGCTTTTGCTGCGAGGCTTCAGCAAGCCTTACGCGATGACCGGCTGGCGTTTAGGCTATGCAGCGGGACACGAATCGCTACGCGAGGTAATTGAACAGATGACCAGGATACAGCAATACACCTTTGTCTGTGCGCCTACGCCATTTCAAAAAGCAGCTATCGCAGCTCTGGATTATGATATTACCGACTATGTGGATGCCTATAGGCGAAAAAGAGACCTTCTTTACAATGGACTAAAGGACAAGTTTGAGCTGATAAAGCCGACCGGGGCGTTTTATGCGTTTGTCAAAGCTCCGAACGGTTTAGCTACGTCATTTGTGGAAAAGGCAATTAAAAATAATGTGCTGATAATACCGGGCAATGTCTTCAGTGAAAAAGATACGCACTTTCGGATAAGCTACGCCACCAGCGATGAAAAAATCGAGCAGGGCGTGAAGATTCTGCGGCAACTTGCATAAACAGGTCATAATCAACCACTCGCTTACACTCGTGGCTCTGTCATCTGTCCTCTGAAATAGTAGGGGAGTAAACTTAAAATTTCTGCGAGTTTCCGATTGGTATTGCCAAGTCAGCGATATAAGGTATAATTTCCAATATGAAAAAGCCGCTTCGGATAGTCCCGATTATTTTATTATGCTTGCTTCTGCCGGGCAGTCGAATCTTAGCGGCTGAGCCGAACTTGCCCCTTAGGAGCTTGCCCCTCAGCAGCGAAGCAGACGCAGAGCAGCCAACCACAAAGGCAGCGGTGATTACCTGCAAGGACATGATCGATGACGGGCTGTACAAATCCATTCAACGCCGAACCGAGTTAGCCCTTGAGCAGGGTGCAGACTATCTAATCTATGAGATAGGCACATACGGCGGATTCCTGGACTCGGCTGATAATATATCCAAGTACTTCATCCTTCGCGAAAATTGGCCCGAGGCGGGCAAAAAAGCCCGCACCGTTGCATACATAACAACCGAGGCAATATCAGCCGGTGCGATGATAAGCGTATCCTGCCATGATATTATAATGCGGGAAAATACCACCATTGGTGATTGCGCTCCTATTGCGCTCGGCGGCAAATTAGAAGGTGTCGAGCGGGAGAAAAGCGAGAGCTTCGTCCGCGGAACCTTCGAAAGGGCGGCAGAGGCAAACGGCTATCCCAAACCGTTGCTAAAGGCAATGGTCACGATGCAGATTGAGGTTTATAGAGTAAAGAACCTTGACAGCGGCGAATATGAGTTCTTTGAAACCGACGACTTGCCGAAAGACCCCAACAAATACGACTTAGACAACAAAAAGCGAGTTGTTAAGGATAATGAGCTGCTGACGCTAACTGCCTCTCAAGCCGAGCAGTACAAGATTGCCCGTGTAGTGGTTAAGGATAGGGCAGGGGCCCTTGACTTTTTGGCTGAACGTGATGGTGTCACCTTTGCCGGAGAGCCGATCGTGTTGGAGACCTCATGGTCTGAGGAGATGGTCAGATGGGTGTATTCACCAGCCGTGATGGGAGTGCTTGTTATGATCGCCTTGTTAGGTATCTACATTGAACTAAGCACACCGGGCATAGGACTGCCGGGACTTGTAGCGGTTATTTGCTTTGCTATCATAATCGGCAGTAAATACTTGGCGGGCCTGGCCAACTGGGTGGAGGTGGCTCTATTCATCGCGGGCCTGATCTTACTTATGGTTGAGGTTTTTGTGCTGCCCGGCTTCGGCATCGCCGGAACCTTGGGAATAATATGCATCTTGACCGGCTTATTCGGTATGTTTATTAAGAATCCGCCGGATAGTGTGCCCTGGCCGCAATCTACGTTTGATTGGCAGATATTCTTAAACGGAGTATTGGGGCTTTCAATCGGCTTCGTTGGCTTTATTGTTTTAGCCTTGCTGTTAGCAAAATATTTGCCTAAGCTCCAGTTCCTCAGCGGGCTAATACTTGTGCCGGCGGCTGCGAAGCAGACAGGTGTTATGCAAGTCAGTATGACAAGCCCGCCGGAAAGCAAAATTGAAGCGGTAAAGGTTGGTGATATTGGCGAAGTGATATCAACGCTAAGACCCACCGGAAAAGCAAAATTCGGCGATGCGATAGTAGATGTGGTTGCGACAGCCGAGTTTCTTGACAAAGAAACAAAGGTTGAGATAACCGAGATTTACGGAAATAGAGTTGTAGTTAAAAGAAGTGAGCTAAAGTGAACTAAAGTGCCTAAAGTGAGCTAAAGTTACAAAAAATAATTTTAGGCACTTTAGTCACTTTACACTTTAGGCACTAAGTAAAAGGATAGATCGATGGATTGGTGGCTTATTTTTGCTGTTTTTCTGTATTTTGCCTGTGCTTTGCTTATCATCGCTGAGGTATTTGTACCAAGCGGCGGCCTGATAAGTATTTGTGCATTTGTGTGTCTTACCGGCGGCATAGTGATATTTTTTCATTACAGCATCACTGCCGGCTGGATAGGTATAGGTATTTCGATTATAATGATACCGTCGGTTTTGGTAATCGCGTATAAAATATTCCCCAAAACCAGATTCGGCAAAAGCGTGACTCTTACACCACCCGAGCGCGAGCAGGGTGATGCTGTAGCAGATACGCAGGAGTTAAAAAAGCTGCTCGGAGCGGTCGGGTTGGTCCTGACACCGCTTAGACCGGTGGGAATGTGCGATTTTTCCGGACAAAGGGTTGAATGCGTTGCTGAAAGCGGTTATGTTGATAAGGGAAAAAAGGTCAAGGTTGTCCGCGTGCAGGGCACCCAGCTAACTGTTCGTGTAATAGAAGAAGGCCCCCGCGAAGCGGGAACCCAAAGTTAGTGAAAGGGCAAAAAGATGCATAACTTAACAAATGTAATCCTGGCGGTAGAAAATCCTCTAAGAATTGTCGGTCTGACAATTTTAGTCATCCTTGGAATTGCGGTTTTAGTATTCTTGCTGTTGTTCATAAAGTTCTTCAGATTATGGCTGCAGGCTAAATTATCCCGGGCCGACGTAAAATTTTCCGAGCTTATCGGGATGTGGCTGCGAAGGGTCGATATCCGAATAATAGTCCTGAGCAAAATAACAGCGATTCAGGCAGGGCTGACCTTAAGCACGCAGGATTTGGAGAGCCACTTTTTAGCCGGGGGCCGAGTCCCCAATGTGGTGCGTGCTCTAATCGCAGCCAACAGAGCGAACATTGATTTGACGCTCAAGATAGCTACGGCAATCGATCTGGCAGGGCGTGACATCCTCGAAGCGGTCCAGACGAGCGTTAATCCGAAAGTGATTGACTGCCCAGATCCTCAGAAGGGCAGAGATACTGTGGACGCCGTGGCTCAGGATGGTATTCAATTGAAGGCAAAAGCACGTGTGACAGTCCGGGCTAATATTGAAAGACTGATCGGTGGTGCAACTCAAGAGACAATTATCGCCCGAGTGGGCGAAGGAATTGTTACCACTATCGGCAGTGCCATAACATACAAAAGCGTTCTTGAAAACCCTGACGATATTTCCAAGTCGGTTTTATCCAAGGGACTTGATGCAGGAACGGCTTTTGAGATTCTATCAATTGATATTGCCGACGTGGATGTGGGCGAGAATGTCGGCGCCAAACTTCAGGTCGCCCAGGCCCAAGCAGATTTGCGCAGGGCACAGGCGGAGGCGGAAAAACGCCGGGCCATGGCATTCGCACGCGAACAGGAAATGCGAGCGCTGGTTGTTGAGAACGAATCAAAGGTGCCGTTAGCTATGGCTGAGGCCTTCAAGAAGGGCAACCTTGGTGTTATGGATTATTATCGAATGAAAAATATTATGGCTGATACCGATATGAGAGACTCCATAGCAAAACCTAAGAAGAAAGAATGATAGCAGGGGATCAGGGTATCAGTAAATCAGGATGCAGTGGCGCAAGCCACACTGCGTGGATATCAGGTAATACGGATATCAGGGAAAAGTAAGGTTAACCTGATACCCTCTAAACGATGACCTGGAGCTCTGATAACCTAATGCTCTGTTGGAAAGTCTCACCGTCGTTTCGACCGAAGCCCCCATTTCTGCTTTCGCAGAAAGCACGGGGGCGAAGTGGAGAAATCTGCTCAAAAACAGATTTCTCGACTCGCCTTCGGCTCGCTCGAAATGACATTCTGAGCTTTTTTCAACAGAGCAATAACCTAATATAATGGCTTTTATTATGAATGCTCTTTTAGCACAATTGGTTATTTCTGCCCGAAATAATGACATCGAAGGCTGGATGAACATACTTATTGTCGTTATTATAGCAATTTTCTGGGCGATAGGGGGGATTATAAAGGCAAAAACAAAAAAGGCTAAAGAAGAGCGAGAAGAACAATTAACTGATAGACCAACTCGTAGGCGGCCACAGGCTACTATGGGTTTACAGAAAGAATCGCTTCAGCAGCCAAGCCGTGAACGTACTGTTGCTCAGGGACTAAGCAAACAATACCGTCGACAGGTCGAACAGCTACGTAGAAAAATTAGCGGTCCTCGGCCTATTGCTTCTACCACGACGACTGGAAAGAAATCCATGTTAATTCCTGCTTTCGTATCTACTGAAGAAACAATTCTGGATAAAGTGATGCCTGAAGTTCAGCCTTCCATTAAGAAACGATCAAAACCAGAACCTAAGATAGAACCTGTCACAGAGCCGAAAGATATTTACGCAGGTACTTCGGCAGAAAGAGCCAAAGTAGAGATCCCTGTCGAATCTTTTTTGGATTTTGCCGATACTGATGATTTAAGAAGGGCGATTCTGCATTACGAAATCCTCGGTAAACCTTTGTCACTGCGTCGTCCAGGCTAGCATATTATCGGACTTTAGGTATTAGGAAAGAATGTAAGAATTGTAAATCATTCAAACCAACCGTTTATCCTTTACATTGTGGCGACCCCAATAGAGAAACGATAATGGACGGAATCTGTCAAAAAGACCAACAAAGACACGATGCCGACGATAGTTGCAGTGACTTCGAACCACAGAATCAAGAATAATAACAATTAAAGCACTAAAAAATCGAAAGAGACTGAAATGGATGATGTTCCAAAAGACGAATTTGAGGAGAATGGATGCTATAATTGTAAATGGCGTGAACCGAGATATAGTAATTTAACTCAAAATGATATGAATAACGTACCAGGGGATATCAAGTGTAAAAAAACACAAGAGATACACAAATTTTTGGACACTTGTAACTGTAACGGGTGGTAAAAACAGGACTCTTAAAAAATAACAATAATTAAAGCCCTGAAAAAAAGCGAATGGATATAAAATGGAAAAACCAAAATGTCCGAAATGCAAATCTGCTTTTGAGTATGACCCCGAACACGACCCAAAAACTGATCATGGTACAGTTCGGGCAATATGTCGTAATTGTGGGCAATTCTTTGAGTTTGACCCATATCAATCTAATGACGACAGTGAATGGAACTCTGTGATACAATAGATTTGTGTCTTGTTCAGATCTTGAGAGTATGGAGTGCTTTGATTTACTATAGCTTTGAGCAAGCTAAGGTCGCGTCAGCTGTCTTTGTACCTCAGGCAGCGTCACCTTGGTATGGAGATTCACCAGAAAAACAGCCCTAAAAGAATTCAAAAGATCCTGAATAGCTGCAAATCTGAGACGTTTCTTTGATATTGTGGAATATTTAACGTCCCATAAGATATGTTATGTTTCATTCAGTCTTTATTTTTGAATGGATTGTCGTATTATTGTAATTTGGGTTATTTCCTGAATAACTTATTCTAAATGGAACTATTTCCGCCATATACACGATTAGCAGTTTCTGAAAGATTCTCCCACATAGTGGCAACTCTATCTAACAGGCCCAAATTCTGAAGAACTATAGAGATGTTAACCGTAGAATCAGTAGCAGAAAAATTATTGACCATATAACGATCAAGGTTAATAAGCGACGATGCAAACTTTATTCTGTTACAGTAAAGCAGAGCTGTTTTATAATGTAATGCGAGTGTATCTCCATCAAAATATTCCGTTTCTATAAGTTTATTTAGTGCAGCGTGTGTTTGACCAGCTTCCAACAAACATAATGAAAGCTTGGTACGGGCTCTGGCATATGTTGGGTTTATTTCTAAAGCGGTATGAAACGATTCAATAGCGTCATTTATACGACCAACGCTTATCAATAGCACACCGAGTCTGTAGTACAGATCAGGATTCTGCGCAGAAAATTTAATTTGCTGCTGATGTGCTTCAATAACAGCATTTAAAAGGTCTATCGAGGCAACCGTATTATTAAAGGATACATTTTCTGAAAGAGCCTCCTTGAGTAATAACTTAGCGGTTTCAGCAAATAAAAAGGAGCTGTTCGGCAGAATAGCTGCGGCCAATGATAATGTAGCTAAGGCGTCTGAAGCGCAACCGTCCAGTTTTTGAGCCGTTGCCACACCAACATACGCATCGACTATTTTGTCATTTATCTCAACCGCTCTGTTGAATTGTTGTGCCGCAAGATGCTCAGCTCCCATTTGCAAATATTGTGTTCCGAGTTTTACTGTAGCATCCAAAAAATCAGGGCAAATACGAAGCGCTTGTTGATATTGTGAAACCGCCTCACCGGTAGCGCCCAACATGCTCAGAATGTCTGCTTGCTTGGCAACCAATTCTGGCCTATCAGATTGCTGAGCTGATATATCTTCAAGCTGCTCAAGCGCTGCGTGAAGCTGTCCTTTCTGGATAAGCTGATCTATGTTATCATCTTCGATCAGAAAGCTGTCAGGATGTATTAAAATCGCGGTATTAAAAGTTACAATAGCTTTCGAATATTCATCATTGGCAATGTATAAATGTCCAAGCGTTACAAGTGTTGATATATCATCAGGGTATTGGTCTTTTAATTGCTCGTACTGCTGAATTGTTTTTTCCAGTTGGCCGTTTTTAAAATATATAGCAGCCAGCCGCTGGCAGGGAAATCGAAGATAGCTTTTAAATTTTAAACAGTCCTGATAAAACTCCACAGCTTGAGATTCTTTGCCAAGTCTTTCATAACAATGCCCAAGGGCATAAAGGGCCGTGGTATTATTTGGCTTGTTTACATAGACAGTGTTTAGCTCTTCAATTGCCTCGTACAAATTGTTCTTGTGCAGACATATAGCCGCAGCCGCCATACGGCCATGTGTGCATGATGGATTCTCAAAAAGATAGAATCTGAGCTGGTCCTGTGCGGCGTCGAGCTTCATATCACCTATCAGATCTATGATTTTGCTTAACTGATGATGTTGTACGGATAGGCTATCATCCTTCGGGAGTTTGGCACCATTTAGCCAATTCCATATTAAATCAGCCGTATCGGCTGTTATCGCCCTGCCAAATATTTCCAATAATCCACCCATACCTCACTCGCCAAATAAAATAGTGAAAATGATTGACACAAAAAGTATCGACAATATGGCTGGGCTGATTAATCCTCGTAAGGTTAATAAGTCAATTGGCCGTCAACTTTGTTCTGGGTATGTGGCGATTGTGTTTGATGTAGGGATTGTTGCAATTCTAAAAGACAGTTATCGGATTCTTAATTGGTTGGTTGTCCAGCAATAGCACAAATATTTTTCAGGCTCTCAACCTTATTTTGTCATCTGGGTTGATCTTTCTATCTGGCTTAAATACGCCAATGTGCGTTCGAGCTTATCGCTCAAATGCTTTAATTTAAGCATTGTCTTAACTCTTGTTACAAGCTCCAGCTTGTTCACGGGTTTACTAATAAAGTCATCCGTACCGGAATCGATTCCTCGTTCGATATCGCCGAATTCGTTCAGTGCGGTTACCATAATCACAGGAATGTCACTTGACTTAGGATCGTTCTTTATTCTCTTGCAAACTTCAAATCCGCTCATTTTAGGCATCATCACGTCCAGTAAAATTAAATCGGGGGCGTTATTGCCTATAATTTTCAGTGCCTCCAGTCCATCACGTGCCGGAACAGTCTCACAATTTAGATCCTCAAGATAGGCCTGAAGAAGCTCAAGACTTGGCTCATCGTCGTCAACAACAAGCACAATTGGCGTTTTGTCCTTTTCTTGTTCTGCTCTTTTTCGATTCATAAGAAAAATGCTCCTGATAACCCCCAAATAAATTTGGGGGCTAAACAATTCCAGTAAAACTGAGGGCTAAATATTTGTTAATTTCTCCAAGATCGCGGTGCAAAAGGCCGGCAAATCGTCAGGTTTGCGTGATGTAATCAGGTTGCCGTTCACAATACATTCATCGTCCACATAATCTGCGCCGGCATTCGTAATATCATCCTTAATTGCCATAAAACAGGTGGCCTTTTTGCCTCTGAAAATCTTCGTGCTGCATAACAGCCATCCGCCGTGACAAATAGCTGCTATAACCTTGTCTGCATTTACCATATCGTTAGCAAACTTTATCACTTCATTGCTTCTTCGCATAAAATCAGGCGCAAAGCCGCCCGGCACAATCATACAATCATAGTCAGAGGCCTTAGCTTCTTTGACGGAGATCCCCGATATACAGGGATAACCCTCTTTAGAATGATATTCCTTTTTTGCCTCCGCAGCAACGAAATTAACTTCCATCCCTGCTTCTTTTAGCCGATAGTATGGATACCAGACTTCAAGAACCTGATACATCTCGTCAACCATAATAGCTGCTTTTTTCGCTGCCATTTTCATTACTCCTTTTCGATACTGCTGTGAATTTCGATAAATTGGCGTACTTCGGGTCTGATATAGAGCTTATCAATATCCAACAGTTTAGAGACCGCCTCGGCACAAATCGCTGCTGAATCAGCCGATACTGCCTGCGTATCCACAAAGAAAATCTTCTCACCCTTTACGGTGCAAAGCCCCCCACCACTACCGCCAAGCGGTTCGCTTCGAATTGAGACACCTTTAGCCTCCAACAACGCCAAAAGTTCTTCTAAAATCCGCTGCTCGTTCATTTATCGTACCACGTATCGCGCATATCGTATTGTGCATATCCTCGTTCAAGAAAAACTATGTCAAAAGTCGATATAGATACTTGTAAGTCAATATGTTCTCTTAGATAATAATCAGTACTCTCTCGCAGTTTGATTGGTGGATGTCATTGCGAGCGAAGCGAAGCAATCTATAGTGTCCGATACAATAAGATTGCCACGGCCTGCAAGGCAGGCCTCGCAATGACAACTGCTCGAATCATATGCGACAGGTACTATAAGCAAATGATAAATTTTATAGCAGGAGCAGACAGTTGACAAGTATTATCGAAAAACGCCGCTCTTTGCACAGAGACCTTGAGAAACAACGAGAGCAAAGCAGTTATTTGCAATCTCAGCTAACCAATCTTCAAGCACTTGCCAACATCGGCGCCGCCAGTTATATGGTAGCCCACGAAATCAATAACCTTCTTACACCTTTGGCTAATTACGCCGACCTTGCGTTAAAGAATAGCAATGACAGCGCTCTGGCGGAAAAGGCGCTTGATAAGACCGTTCGGGGCTGTGAGCGGGCAACCAAAGTAATGGACAGTATATTGGCTATGGCGAACGGCCAAAAGCAAAAAAAAGAAGACGTACGATTGATTACTTTGGTTGAAGACGTTTTTACTTGTTTATGCCGAGATTTTGCAAAGGATAGTATAACAGTAAAAATCCAGATCCCTGAAGATTTAAAAGTATGGGCTGTGCCTGTTCAGATTCAGCATGTCCTGATGAATTTGATTCTTAATGCTCGCGACGCTATGCTGCCGCGAGGTGGAATTCTAACAATTACAGCCACGGAAAGCAACGATGCCACCTGCCTCGAAGTAACCGATACTGGTTGTGGTATTGAGCCAGCCAATTTAAAAAAAATCTTCGAGCCGTTTTTTACTACAAAGACAAGTCAAGACTCACCTTCTGAACGCTGCGGTTCAGGTCTCGGCCTTTCATTTTGCAAGAAGATAGTAGAAACCCACGATGGCTGTATTTCGATTGAATCTGAAATAAGGCATGGAAGCAGATTTATAATAACCTTGCCCAAACCACCGTTAGGTGATAGCTGACCGTGGCTCAGGTTTATCAAAATATCGGCCATTTTGTATTGATGTTATTGCTACTGGTTTGCTCTGCCTTTTTCTCAGGGGCCGAAACTGCTTTTTTCAATCTTTCCCGCAGGCAGATTAAATTGCTGCAAACGTCCAGCCGTAAACTGCAAAACTTAACAGCGAGGCTCCTATATAAACCCAAACGATTGCTTAGTTGTCTGTTGTTCGGCAATATGGTTGTAAATGTTCTGTTTTACTCCCTCGCCAGCGTTCTTACAGTTCAAATAGGCCGGCAAATGGGACTGACTGTTGCTTCGGTTACCGCCCTAATTGCGTTTGTAGTCCTGGTATTGTTTGGTGAAATATTGCCAAAATCGTTTGCCTACGCAAATTCCAAATCTTTCAGTGTCACTACCGCCCTGCCGGCGTTTCTTTGCTTACAGCTTTTTACGCCAATTATATTTGTGTTCAGATTCTTTATTGTGGAGCCATCTTTACGGCTTCTTCTGGGACCGCAGCCGACTGTCAGACCAATGACCACAAGCGAATTCAAATCTTTATTCGAGCAAGTGCGAAAACGAGGATTGATTACCGCTGATGAGAATAAAGTATTAATGGAAACAATTCAATTTGGCTTCCTTAAGGTACGCCATGTTATGCAACCACGGGTGGATATGACTGTCTGTGCTATTACAGATTCAGCCTCGCAGGCTCGCCAAATAATGCAGAAAAATAATTTAACTAAACTGCCCGTCTATAGTGGTACGGTTGATAACATAATCGGATTGGTACACCTGCGCCGCCTTCTACTTGAGCCTACTGTCTCACTGCAGGATACTATCGAGAAGGTACACTTTGTGCCGGAGCAAAAAACAGTAGAGTCTTTGTTGGAATTTTTCCGTAACAGCGGCATTGACACAGCCATAGTAGTAGATGAATACGGAGGAATCGCAGGTCTTGTCCAAATGGAGGACATTGCTGAGGAGCTGGTAGGTCCCATTGAGGTTACAGAACAAATTGAGCCTATTGAAAAAATAGGGCCTTTCGAATATCGATTATCAGGCAGCTTACCCATTCATGATTGGGCCGAGGCCTTTGGCGTTGAGCCTGACGAAACTCGCTTATCCACAGTTGGCGGGCTTGTGACCGCTCTTGTTGGCAGGATACCTAAGACTGGCGATGTTGCATACTTGAAGAATTTGAAATTTACCGTTGCGCAAATGCGAAGACATCGAATTGAAACTATCATATTGACTTTTGAGCCGATCTCAACAAATGATTAGTACAATAATATTAATTTTTATAGCAGTTCTGATGGTTGTTCTTTCAGGCCTTTTCGCCGGAGCTGAAACCGGTGTATATCGGCTCAGTCGACTTCGTTTGCAGCTCGGCATCGAAAGGAAAAGGTTATCATTTATGCTGCTGGGCAAAGCTATGCGCGATAGCATGGGACTTCTTCTTTCGATGCTGATAGGTAATAATCTTACACACTATATTATCACAAGTATAGTTACTTATATACTATGGAAAAACCTGCTGAATGTGAAGGCTGCTCATACCGTTGAGTTATTTGCAACACTTATAACTGTGCCCATATTATTTGTGTTCACCGAGCTGATACCCAAAAATATTTTCTTCTATTACGCTGATTATGTAATGCCTTTTTTTGCACCTCTTGTATTTATATTTCATAAAGTCTTCAATTGGTGCGGCGCAGTGCCGTTACTTAGATACGTAGCTGGAATCTTTGCTCGGCTGACGGGGTCGTACGTGCCATCTAAGGCGAGAACAACATCTGAACAAAGACATCATATCAAGGCAATTATCGCAGACAGTCGAGAGGAGGCGATTCTAAGTGCGGTGCAGACCAATATCATAAGCCGGCTGGTAAATATCTCAGAGATTCAAATAAGGTCTGTAACGACTTCTATTAACCAAGTGCAAATGATTGATATAAATTCTGATAAATCTGTCTTATTGAATGTCCTCAAAGAGCATGATTTTACCCGCCTGCTGGTTGTAGAAGGCCAATCTAAAAACATCATTGGCTTTATAAACATCTATGAAGCTTTAAGCTCTTCGGAGCAATTTACAAATCTACGTGGTTTTATACAGCCTATTCGTAGGCTTTCTGCAGATACTACTGTAATCGACGCGATAAATTTTATGCGAAGGGAAAATCAAAAAATTATTTTAGTTATGAGAACCAGCCGAACCGACCAGGAAAGACCGATTGGCATCGTAACAATGAAAGATCTGATTGAAGAGCTTGTGGGTGAGCTAACTGAATGGTAAGTGAATTTTTTCGATAAATTAGAATCTAATAATGTAATGTCGCCAAAAATAGTCAATATCATAGTCATTTTAGTCCTGGTAGTGCTTTGCCTTTCTATCATGGCAAATAGTATGTCCAAACCTATCGGCCGGGATGAGCAAATGTACTGCACCGGCGGCGTGCTATTGGCCCAGGGCAAAATGATTTATAGAGACTTTTCCTATCCATCGCAACTGCCCTACCACCCATTGCTCTACGCAGCTTTATTCAAACTCTTAAATACAACTCATTATTTATTTGTGGGTAGAATCACGTCAATCGTATGTGACATTCTTGTTATGCTATGTATTTTCGGCATATACCGTCACATTTTTAGCTCTTTTAAGATTTCCGGAACACTCCTGGGTTTATCAGGTGCGGTTCTATACGTGTTCAATCCTTTGGTTGATTATGCGAGTGGTTACGCCTGGAATCACGACGTTGTAATTCTATGTGTCGTGCTAAGTTTTTGGCTTTTTATAACTACCGACTTTCGGCAGAAATCACAATACTGGAGGATTGCTGCTATTGGTGCTCTTCTTACGTTTGCAAGCTGTATGCGGATAACTACAGCTTTGCTGCATTTGGTGTTTTTTGCTGCTGTGCTGAGCCAACCTGCTGAATCAGTGAAACAGAAACTCAAATCCGCCCTGCTGTTTTTGATTGCCTCTGTCATCGTACTGATTTGGCCTGTCTGGGTAGTAGCTCAGGCACCGCGAGCATTTTTTCTAAACCTCTACTGGATACCCTATCTTTATGGCAAATGGCTGCACGAGATAGGTATGGTTTATAACAAAGGTGATTTAATTGTAAATTGTATTACCCGTCCGGGCTATCTTGTGCTTCTAATAATTGCGGTTTATCTTTGCATAGCAGTTATGTGGCAGCGCAAATGGAAGAAGGAGGATAGAAAACGGAGTTCAGAGCCACGAGCGTTAGCGAGTGGTACCGATCGAACAAAATTTTTGTTAGCCACCCTACTTCCGATAGCATTTTTTATAATCGCTTTAATACCGCCGACAATGTGGCGACAATACCTCGCAACGCCGGCGCCTTTTTTTATAATTAGCTTTGCTTATCCACTCTTTTATCTTCGGAGTTCGGAGTTCGGAGTTCATTGTTCGTTGTTCAGAATATCTTGTGCTATATTAGGTGTCTGTGTAGTTGTAGCGGTTGCTTCACATCCTGTTGTATTGTATAGAACGTCTATTTTGCTTGTACCGGAGTATTGGACGCCAATTCAATTGCATAATATATCAGAGGATATCGCTCATAATACTCATGAGCCAAGATTGATACTTA
>CAZVWH010000074.1:0-14708 GCA_964631175.1 uncultured Pirellulales bacterium
CCGCTCGTGAAACGGAGGTAAAATCAATGGCGTTTTCAAAGCGTTTTTGTTATTTTAGCGAGGCGCAGAGACCCATGTAATAGTAGAGTGGATTCCCGCCTCCGCGGGAATGACAAATTGAGAAGATTAGTGTTCCAAATACGATATACTATACACTATTCACTAACGACTATTCACAATGAAAACAGGTTTTGTATATCTCGTTGGTGCGGGGCCGGGAAGGGCGGATTTGATTACCGTCCGCGGGGCAGAGATTCTCAAAAAAGCTGATTGCATAATCTACGATAAGCTCGCTAACCCGGCTTTACTTAAATTCGCCCGTAAAGACGCTGAAATCATTCACGTACCAAAACGAGTCGGAGACGGCTCATTCACGCAGCAGGAGATTAATAAACTCCTGCTCGAAAAAGCGTCCAGCGGTAAAACCGTCGTCCGACTCAAAGGCGGCGACCCGGGCATCTTCAGCAGAGGTGCTGAAGAGATTGCTAATCTTGCCGAAGCGGGAATAAATTTTGAAATAGTACCCGGCGTAACAGCCGCTACCGCCGCGGCTGAGTATGCCGGCATTCTATTGACCGATAGGCAGTACAGCTCGCAGGTAGTCTTTATCACCGGCCAAGAGGCCAAAGGCAAGGAAAAAAGTAATATCGACTGGCATTTACTTGCAAAATTCAGCGGCACTATTGTCTTTTATATGGCGATGGGTAATATGGACTATATTGCCAAGCAGCTAATAGAAAACGGCATGGACGAAAATACGTCCGCCGTGGTAATAGCCGACGCCACTTTTCCAACGCAGAGAATAGTGAGGGGCTCGCTTCGGCTGATAAGCCAAGAGTGCAAGGAAAACAAAGTTGAGCCGCCGGCTATTATTGTCATCGGCCGTGCGGCGGATAGTGATAAAAGATTTAATTGGTTTACAAAGCAGCCGTTGTCTGGTAAAAATATTGTTGTAACGCGGGATGCCTGCGGCAATGCCGAATTTGCAGGTAAAATCATCAGTCGAGGCAGTAATCCAATCGAGTTTGAAGCAATAAAGATAAAGCCTTTAACAAATAAGGACCGTTTTCTGTGGGCACTTGCCAAACTTACTGAGTACGACTGGATAGTCTTTACCAGCTCAAACGGCGTAGAGATTGTCTTTAATTTCCTTCGGAGCTTAGGAAAAGACGCCAGGGTTTTTAGCTCGGTAAAGATTGCTGCGATAGGCAGTGAAACCGCGGAGACGTTAAACAAGCTCGGTATAAAAGCGGATTTTGTGCCGAGTGTTTTTACCAGCAGAGAGCTTGGCAAACAATTAGCTGAATTTACGAATCTGAAAGGCAAAAAAGTGTTGCTTTTACGCTCGCAGCTTGCTTCTGATGAGCTTGTTAAATGGCTCAAGCAGGCTGGGGCTGAAATCGAAAATGTCCCTGTTTATCGCATCGATACGGTAAAAAGCAAATGCAATCGGCTGATAGAAAATATTAAATCCGGCGAGATTGATTGGCTTGTCTTTGCCAGTCCTTCATCGGTCAGAGCGTTCTTTGAACAAATCCAGGTTGGTATAATAAATTCGAGTAGTGCAAAAGTCGCATCGATTGGGCCGGTGACGTCCGAGCAGCTACGAAGCCACAACAGCATAGTCGATGTTGAGGCGTCCGAGCATACAATCGATGGCTTACTTGATGCAATAGGGAGAAGTTATCGGCAATAGGAATTCTGTATTCTGACACGCATCCCGCCGAAGGCAGACCGACACCACAGGAGTGCCGGCTAAACAATTGTTGTATTCTGTCTTCTGATTATGGATTGACAATGATAAATATCTCAAAGCTATATTGTGGCCTTTCAGGTCAGTCCGACCATTTAAGGTACTCAGCGGATAACTCATCAGGCCCTGTCGTCGTTTTTAATTGTACGTCACGCTGTAATTTAAATTGTCTGCATTGCTATAGCTCCTCACAGGCAGATCGTAGTAGCGATGAGCTGACAACAGCCCAAGCCAAAGGATTACTATCGCAGCTTGTTGAGGTGAAATGTCCGGTTGTGCTGTTTAGCGGAGGTGAGCCGTTATTACGCAGCGATTTATTTGAGCTGTTGGCAGAGGCAAATCGCTTAGGACTGCGAACCGTCATCTCCAGCAACGGCACAGTAATTGATGCAGCAGACGCGAAGCGGTTAGCCGACGCCGGCGTTAGCTATATAGGTATTTCCATCGATGGGACAGAGGCGTTCCACGATAAGTTCAGGCGAACTCCCGGCTGTTACAAAGCGGCAATGATAGGAATCAAAAATTGTAAAAAGACAGGGATAAAAACGGGACTGCGCTTTACCATTACAAAGGCAAACGCTGAGCAAATCCCAGCCGTTTTCGATATTGCTGCTGAAAACAATATCCGAAGGATTTGCTTTTACCATTTAATTCGAGCTGGTAGAGCGAAGAAGCTAAGTAACCAATCTCCAACTCCCGAACAAAACCGTCGGGTTCTTGATGTGATTATAGAAAAAACCAATGACTTCGCCGCAAAGGGTCTTATCGATGAGGTGCTTACCGTGGATAACCATGCCGATGGGCCATATCTTTTAACGAAGATGCAAAAAGAAAACAATCCACGTTATGAAACAGCAAGAAATCTTTTACTTATCAACGGCGGAAACAAGGTCGGTGAAAAAATCGGCTGCGTAAGCTGGGATGGTAATGTATATCCGGACCAGTTCTGGCGAGGATATTACCTCGGCAACATCAAAGATAAAACCTTCAAACAGATATGGCAAAATCCAGCAGAGCCGGTACTGAAAAAACTACACAACAAATCGCAATTTGCCGATGCAAGATGTCTGCAATGCAAATGGTTCGATTTGTGTAAAGGTAACTATAGATTTTTAGGTGCGAATTCCGACAAGCGGTACTGGCTCAACGAACCGGCCTGTTATCTGACAGATGAAGAAATAACAAAATACTAAATTCTAAACTCTAAATCCTAAACAAATTCAAATGACATAAATTCAAAATTCAAAACATTTTGAAGATGGATTCGACAAGCTCACCACAAGTTTGAAATTTGAATTTCGATATTGTCCGTTCTTCGTAGTACTACGAAGGATGAATTTAGAATCCATTCGATTACGATCAGAGCCTGCCCTGAGCCTGTCGAAGGGACAGGTTTGTTTAGAATTTAGGATTTAGTGCTTAGGATTTCTCCGAAGGAGTTTGTATGTCTTTTCCAAAAATCAGGATGCGAAGGCTGCGAAGCAGTGAGGCTATGCGGAGATTGGTACGAGAAACCGCCTTGAGTGTGGATGACCTGGTTTACCCATTGTTTGTACGGGAAGGTAAAAGTATAAAAAAGCCGATTAAGTCGATGGCTGACTGCTTTCACTTTTCGCCCGATACAATCGCAGCCGAGGCCGCTGAGATGGCTAAATTAGGAATACCTGCTGTTCTTCTTTTTGGCCTGCCAAAGAAAAAAGATGACATCGGCTCGCAGGCCTGGGCCGAGGATGGCGTTGTTCAGCGTGCAATTAGTGAAATCAAAAAGGCCGTGCCGCAGCTTCTTGTTATCACCGATGTATGCCTTTGCGAATACACTTCGCACGGCCATTGCGGCGTCATAAAAAAGAGCACAAGAGCACAAGAGCACAAGAGCATAGTAGATAATGATGCTACGTGTGAGTTGCTGGCTAAGGTTGCATTGTCACACGCCCAGGCAGGTGCCGACATCGTCGCTCCTTCGGATATGATGGATGGACGCGTTCGCTATATCCGTGAAGCTCTGGAAGAAAATGGTTTCCACGATGTTGCTATTATGTCTTATGCTGCAAAATACGCCTCTGCCTTTTATGGCCCGTTTCGAGACGCTGCTGAATCAGCCCCGGCCTCTTCCTTCGCAGGGACAAGCTTAGCTGACAGAAAAACTTATCAGATGGACCCTGCAAACGCCCGCCAGGCGATGGCTGAAATTGCACTCGATATAGAGGAAGGCGCTGATATGGTGATGGTCAAGCCCGCACTTGCTTACCTGGACGTAATATATAGAGCAAGGCAGCGTTTCGATTGTCCGATAGCTGCGTACAACGTCAGCGGCGAATATATGATGGTAAAGAAAACCGCTGACGCGGGACTACTGGATGAAAAGGCAGCAATGTTGGAAGTCCTTACCGCGATTAAACGTGCAGGAGCAGATATTATTATTACGTATTTTGCCAAAAAATTGGCGAGGCAAGTACCAAATGCAAAGTAAAGTTGGATAAGGAAAACAAAGCGTATGGATAGGGATCACCTCGATCTGGTCAAATACAATAAACTTGTTAAGCATTTCCATGAAGAATTTGGACAAAAGGGTTCGATAAACGTTATTGTTTCGATGAACAGACTTTGAAAAAAGGATTAATTATGTAAAATCACACAACAAAAACTCAAAAAATATTTAGCCCCCGAATTTATTCGGGGGTTTTTATGAACCTCTCAACAAGCCTGTCCCTTCGGCTACGCTCAGGACAGGCCTGAGTATGGTCGAAGGATTGAGGGGCTAAATATTATGGCGAAAACTCTTATGTATATAATACCAAGGATAAACTTTTTAGCAGATCGTTGAAGGATTGTTAATTGACCGCAGGCAGCATAAGATGTAATATATTCTTGGTACCAAGTGCTTTGTCGCAGGTAATGTGAGGAGTTGTCATTGCGAGGCCTGCAAGGCAGGCCGTGGCAATCTCATAAATCAAACGTCAGAGATTGTGGCGCAAGCCATCCCGGCGACTTCGCTTCGCTCGCAATGACATCCATCATTCAAGCTGCGACAGAGTAGTAGAGTAAGAGCAATGTCCGTTAAATATGAAATTATTATCTATTGGAGTGAAGAAGATAAGGCTTTTATTGCTGAGGTGCCTGAGCTACCAGGCTGCATGGCGGATGGAAAGACCTACCGAGAGGCCCTTTCAAATGCTGAAGTTGTTATCGCCGAATGGATTGATACTGCAAAAGAACTGGGCCGGCCCATCCCACAGCCCAAAGGCAGATTAAGGTACGCCTGATAAGCACAAGCCAACTCGAAATGCTCCATCTTTTGGCCAGTAGCACAGCATTCAAATATGAATCATTATTTCCGAACCTTGTTTGGTCAAGTACCTCGCAGAACTATTCTGACCGGATTATGCCGATGTATTGCGGACGAAAAAACCACACAATAAATTTCATTGATATATATTTGTGAAGCCCGCATAAAATTACATAGTTAAATAAAATGGTAAAAACGAAATTACAAATAGAAAAACCGCGTCTTGTTGCTTTTGAGGTCACTCGTAGATGCCAATTTAACTGTGTGCACTGCAGGGCAAACGCCGGTGAGGGTGATAAAGAAAAACTGACCACCCAGCAGTGCAAAAAAATACTTGCGTCTGTAGCGAAGTTTAACAAGTGCGTAATAATCCTGACCGGCGGCGAGCCGATGGAACGAAGTGACATCTATGAGCTTATTAAATACGGACGAGAACGCAAACTGCGCATGGTGATGGCTTCCTGCGGTTACCTAATCAACGAGGAAGCAATCGCCAGATTAAAAAAAGCAGGTGTATTAGCCCTATCGCTTTCATTGGACGGCAGCTCAGCCGAAACCCACGATAAATTCAGACAGGCCAAAGGCGCTTTCGATGCGGTTATCCGAGCCGCTGAGATTGCTCGTCAGGCGGGTATGCGTTTTCAGATCAATACGACCATCTGTAAGCTCAACATCGACGAAGTGGCTGGAATAGTCGAATTGGCAAAAAGACTCAAAGCCTATTGTTTTAATGCGTTTATTCTTGTGCCGACCGGCCGGGGCAAAAAAATAGCGGATGAGATTCTTGACCCGATACAGTATGAGGTCTTGCTTAATGAGCTGCTTCGTTTGAAGCTCGAATCGAGCATTGAGGTAAGAGTGACATGCGGGCCGCAGTTTGCGTATGTATATGAACGAGCAAAGGCAAAAAAGCTGATTGATCCTGTCAACGGCCCCTCGACTATGCCGGCCTCGGCTGCGCTCGGGACAGGCCCCTCGACAAAGCTCCCCTCGACTGCGCTCGGGGCAGGCGGGACAGGCTGCATGGGCGGCAGAGGATTTGGCTTTATAAGCTATAAGGGCGATGTGCAAACCTGCGGGTTCCTTGACATATCCGCAGGCAATCTGGTTAAGAATGGCTTTGATTTCAAAAAGATTTGGCTCGAATCAAAATTCTTGAATGAAATCCGCGACCTGTCATCCTATAAAGGTGCTTGCGGCACTTGCGAATATCTCCGTCTTTGTGGAGGCTGCCGAGCAAGGGCTTATGGCGTTTACGGTGACTATTTAGCTGCGGACCCGATTTGTAATTACAAGGCACAGAGAGGTAAAGGTTGAATCTGCGTTTGACAAAATTTCAAAAACAATTGTGTAATTTGCTCCAGAAAGGCCTGCCTGTATGCCGACGGCCATTTGCCGAGATAGCAAAGGGCTTAAACTGTACCGAAAAGGAAGCTCTGCAACAAACAAACCGGCTGAAAGAGCTTGGTATTATTCGTCGCTTTTGCGCTATAATAAATTATCGCATCCTTGGCGTGACCGGCACTCTCGTTGCCGCACATGTCCCCGAAGAAAACCTGACGGAAGTTGTCGAGGCGGTAAACAGCCTCGCAAACGTCTCTCATAATTATCGTAGAGTTCATTATTACAATTTATGGTTCACTTTACAAGCACAGACGCCTGAGCATATTAGACTTATGCTATCAAACCTTTCAGGACGTTTCGCTATTGATTTTCATAGTTTGCCTGTCAGAAATGTCTTTAAGCTTAACGTTCGCTTCGATGCCGAGAGCAAAGAGGCCGGTGAGGGCGGATTATTACAGGATGTGGAAACAAGGCCAAAAGACAAAGAGATCGAATTAAATGAAAATGAAAAGCTGATACTGTCTAAATTGCAGGATGATCTGGATATTACTGCCGAGCCGTTTGACTTTTTGGCAAATGCCGGTTTGTCGAGGAAAGATGTCCTGAGGATTATAACAGAGCTGGTTGATAAGGCTGTTATTCGCCGTATAGCTGCGATTGTTGACCATCGCAAGCTCGGATTTGTTGCTAATGTTTTATTTGCAGGCGAAGTCCCACAGGAACGAATCGTTCAGGCCGGCAAAAGACTGGCCCGTTTCGCCATTGTCAGCCATTGTTACGAGAGAGAAACCTTCGAGAATTGGCCGTATAATTTGTTTGCCATGATGCACGCACAGAGCATGGGACAGATTCAGCATGTGGTAAATAAATTTGCCGAAGGCGAAAAGATAAAATCATATCAGCTTCTGCCGACCGCCGCAGAGCTCAAAAAGCAGCCTGTCAGACACTTCTAAAAACAGAGCCGCAACTGAAAGGGAGCGGTAAGCATGTTCTTATTGTCGTTATTCCTTCGATTCACCCTGTGATATAACGCAGTGCTGTCTCACGGATTCTTTTGCACCTCGCCGGTCATAGGGACAAAACGGACCGGCATGACATTTTTCTTGTGCAGGTTGCCCTTTTCGCCCTTGGTTATCAAGACTAAATACTGAAAGCCTAAGCGACCCTCCACAGGCAGGATCATTCTGCCGCCCTGCTTTAGCTGCTCGACTAAGGGCTCAGGGATGCGTCCGGCAGCAGCCGTGCCGATGATAGCGTCGAACGGCGCCTTTTCGGGCCAGCCGAAGTAACCGTCACCTGCTCGAACGAATACATTCCTATAGCCAAGCTTAGCAAGACGCTCCTTGGCAATTTTTGCAAGCTCTTCGACTATCTCGATTGTATAAACTTCCTGTGCAATCTCGGCGCATACCGCAGCCTGATAGCCTGAGCCTGTGCCAATCTCCAACACTTTCGAGCCGGGCTTTAGCTGTAAAGCCTGTGTCATAAATGCCACGATGTATGGCTGGCTTATGGTCTGGCCGAAACCTATTGGAAGCGGATAATCGCCGTATGCCAAACGCTGCTCACGGTCTCTGACAAACGCGTGTCGCGGCACAGTTCGCATCGCCTTTAGAACATTCGGGTCATTGACGTCACGTGTACGGATTTGTTGTTTGACCATTTTGTCCCGATCTTCGATGCGCTCGTTGAAAGCCGGATGATTGTGGTCCGGCGGAAGGGCCTTGCTTAGGTTTGGGTCTTGCTGCTTCTGTTTGCGCTCGGGATCCTCTGAGCGTTTATTTGCGTTCGGCTCTTTCTTTTCTGCAGCAAGACTAACACTTTGCTCAACTTTACTTTTAACCATAAAAAACACCACAACCGATATGCAAGCTAACAGTAAAATTACCAGTATATCATTGCGAGCCCTTCGACTACGCTCAGAGCCTGTCTTGAATGCAATGAAGGACTCGATTCCGCGAAGCAATCTATTTTTTTTACCCATCTTTGCACCCCCTTTTTTAGCCGTCACGGCTCGACCGAGCCAGCCGAAGTCCGAAACGGCAATGGTTTAAATCGGCGAATGAAACAATTCCCAAATGAATTTAGGATTTACAAAACCCTCAAGTAAACTTGAGGGCTAAACTACATTCGCTTGTAATGGGGGCCGCCGGTACCTTCCGGGACGGTCCAGCGGATGTTGTTAAAGGGACACTTCCGCTGGCAGGTCTTACAGTGCAAACAATTCGACGGATTGGCCGGCTTTACCTCATCGTGAATCGTTTCGTACACGCCAGCGGGACAGAACGTAATGCAGGGACTATTAAACCTCGGCGTGCACTTGGTTTGGCAGATGGTTTTATCCAAAATCGTCAGATGCGAAGGCTGCTCTTCACGGTGCTCGGTGGCGGCCATCGCGGTAAAGGTGTCTTTATCAAAATTCTGGTTGGGCTTGAGCCGATAGTTTAACACGGTCATCGCCTCATAATCTTTTTCAATCTTAAACTTCGGCAAAAGTCCGCCCAAAACCGACAGCGGCATTCCCTGCAAAGGCCCAAACTGCGCCACCGTCTGACGGAAGCTCCTGGCTGAGTACATCTCCTTTGCGATGTTGGATTGCTCGACCAAATCGGTATATCTGGCCGCTGCTTGCTGCGGATTATCGAGCGTCTCGACGATAGCCTTCGCCGCTTGTATGCCGGAGTCGATTGCGTTGTGCAGGCCCTTGATTTTGAGCATGTTCACAAAGCCGGCGCTATCGCCTAAAATCATCACATTGCCTTTCCCGATGCTTCCAGATTGTGGCTCTCTCGGAATAGCGTAGTATCCGCCTTCGGGAATCATTTTTGCGCCGGCCTCCACTACTTCTCCGCCCTCGATAAATTGCTTTACGAAGCTGTGCTGTTTGAAAAGCGTTAGGGCATCTTGCGGATTAACATCATGGTATTTCCAGTCGGCACCGACAATCATGCCGACCGAAAGATGGTCGGCAGCGCCGGCATAAACGATGCCGCCGCCGAACATACCAGGCCCAACGATCGGTGTCCATATCGGATAGCCCATAGCGTGAACGACCCGGCTGGCTGTGAACTTTTCGTATTGCTCGGGACTTACCTTTATAAGCTCTTTTACGCCTACCGAGTAAAGCTGGTGACATTGCCTTTGTAAGCCTGCCTTTTCTACAAATTTTTCCGTCACCAAGCCGTCGCATCCCTCGGCAAGCACTACAAAATC
The DNA here is from genome assembly GCA_964631175.1 of uncultured Pirellulales bacterium. Lineage (GTDB taxonomy): Bacteria > Planctomycetota > Phycisphaerae > Sedimentisphaerales > Anaerobacaceae > CAZVWH01. Next base: position 9,597 of record CAZVWH010000074.1, read on the forward strand.
AGCTTCGATAAATTCGCCTTCGACGTAGTTGGGCTGTTTGTGCCCTTCTTTATCAAGGCCCTGGTCAACGAGCTTAACGCCGATTGCTTTATTAGTGTCACTATCGAGAATAATGTCTTCAGCGGCAAAGCCGGTCAGCACCTCAGCACCGAGGTCATTTGCGATTTGTCCAAGCCACTTTGTGAGCTTACTTATCGAGACGGAGTAATCGCCCTTGTGTATCATCTGACCGAAGCCGAGGCGGAAAATCTTTGCGAGCCGAATCATAAAGAAGATGTTGAATGACAGTTTCTTTCCCAATAGGAACATAATGTTGTCTTTGTCGATTTTGTTCGCCAGCATATCTTTGGCTGCATCGGTATCCCGCCATCCCGGCACAGCCGAATCCAGCAGGCTGTGCAGCGGCTCAGCCTCTAAAACCGCGCCGGAAAGGTTGTGATTGCCCAGGTCGGCTGCCTTTTCGATGACGCAAACATCAATATCCGGCTTTAAGGTTTTCAGTTTTATCGCCGTTGCCAGACCAGCCGGCCCGGCACCGACTATCAAAACCGATACCTTGCTGTAATTCTGGTTGTTTGACACGTTCATTTGCTTCACGATAAAACCCCCCAATAAATTGGGGGGCTAAACATTTATCATTCCAATGCCTGCACTAACTCCGGAACTATATCTTCGACGGTTCCGACAATATAATAATCGCACTGCTTAAATATCGGTGCGTTTGGGTCGCTGTTGATAGCAACGATAGTATCGGTGTTGGCAACGCCTATCATGTGCTGAATAGCACCGGAAATGCCCAAAGCAACGTAAAGTTTCGGCCCAATCGATGTGCCGGTTTGGCCGACCTGGTGGGCACGTTCGATAAAACCCTGCTCCACCGCTGCGCGGGAAGCCCCTCTTTCAACCTGAGTATTTAACTTCGTGTTCAGTGTGCTACACAGCATGCTCATTAGGCATTCATAATTGTCCCTGCTTTGCATGCCTTTGCCGCCGCTGACAATCACTTCAGCGTTGAAATTCACGTCACCTGTGCCAAGCTCCGTTTTTATGATTTCCAGACTGACATCTTCCTCAGCAAGTCTGACCTTATGCCTGATGATTTTTCCTCTTCGCGATGGGTCCGGTGGGATTCGCTTCATTACGCCCGGCCTTGCGGTTGCCATTTGTGACTTTGAGTTTTTGGTGCGGATGGTAGCCATAACATTTCCGCCAAGAGCCGGTCGAGTCTGAAGCAGAATTCCTATGTCACCTTTTCGTGAGCTGTCTCTTATATCCAGACCTGTGCAGTCGGCGGTCAGGCCGCAACCGACTCTGTACGAAACCATCGGCGCCAGCATTCGGCCTTGCGGCGTTGCAGCGTAAAGGACAATTTGCGGCCAGTATGTGCTTATCGCATCGGCTATAACTTTGTGATGGGCGGTTGGGTCGAAAACCTCAAGCAGCTTATCCTCGATAACATAAATATTATCTGCACCGGCAGCGATTAATTCTTCTGCCATTGACTCGACATTAAAGCCTGCTATTACAACGCCTACTTTGGTCTCTAACGAATCGGCAAGCTCACGAGCACGACCTTCAAGCTCAAACGTCGCAGGATGCACTATACCATCGCTGTGCTCAGCAACAACCCACACCTCGCCCTCAAACGAAGGCTTTGCAAGCTTAAAGCCTTCTATCATGTCCTCCAACGCCTTTTTGTGAAAGTGCTCACCCACAGCTTTAAGAATTTTTTCCTTATCTGCACTATCAATTTGACCTGCCTTAGTGATATCAAGCTCCTTGAGCTTTTCAGCTAAGATTTCATAATCTTTTTGTTCTTTCTTTGTCCCTTCAAAGTTTCTATCAAACAGGCTCGCTCGTTTGTTTGGAAGAACATAGCGAGGTGCCTGAGCCTGACCGTTCTTTGCTGCCTGACCGTTACTACTTTTAAAACTTTCAACAAGAATTTTGGCTAACGATTCTGCGTTGCTTATTTGCCGGCGTTTTCTGGTGCTTTTACCCGGCGGAAAGACTCTTATTACGCTGGTCTTTGAGCCGGCAACGCCGATATGTGTGGCGTTGATGTCGGAAGCGGCCCAGCGAATAACCTGCGTCCCGTTTGCCCACCTCGTTCCGGAGAATGTTGCAAAAAGAGGATACTCATATTTGGCAACCGTTATAACAGCCGGCAGCTTCTTTGCAGCGACTGTTTGGCTGCCGCCGCTTATAATCCGCGTAAATTCAAAACGGTTGTTCCTAAACTCGGCGTCGGTAACATAAGCAATACAGGGCAGGCCCAATTCCTCGGCGATTTGTGCCGGCACCTGAGCCGTGTCGCCGTCCACCGACTGCATGCCGGTAATCACGTAATAGTCGCTATTATTTTGCCGTAGGGCATCTGCCGTTAGGTATCCCTTGCGGGACTGTGGATTGAGGATTTCTTTGACTATTTTTCTTATGGCAAAGGCAAGCGGATTTGCCGTGGCTACGGTATCAGCTCCGCCCAGCGCTCTGTCGGTCAGCAGAATCACTATATCGGCACATCTGCTCAGGCAAAACCTGAGGACCTCTTCAGCCATTGGCGGCCCCATACTCAAAGCAATGATTTTGCCCCCGCTTCTGCTTTCGCCGAAAGCTGCGGGGGCGCTGTCTTGTCTCATCTTATTTGCAAAAGCTAAGGCTTGGGCGTCCAATTCGTTGATTACGCTGGGCAGGCGCGCCCTGACCAGCGTGCCCGTTTCCGGATCGAATGCGTTGTCGGTGATTTGGCTTACATCGGGAACCTGTTTAACCAGGACTATATAGTTACTCATATTTAATATCTCTATTCAGTACCCGAATAACTAAATCTTGAACACAATTACTTGATATTATAACTAACTGCATATATCAAGTAGCCGTATAAAAACAAGAATTTCGATTTTACCATTTTCCTTGATATTTTCAAAGATGTAATAGTATTTTCTATGTTTTACCGCCAAACTTGAGATTCACGTACCGCTCCCTTACGGTCGCGGCTCTGATTTTATGAAACGAATATATTGTTACGGCCCATATTATATTATAGAAAATTGTCGTTTCTCGTTTATAATTGTTTTTGTCGGGGAAAAACCATCCCTTGTTCGCCAGAGACGGATAAATTTTTAATCAGTCCGGTGTTTAGAACGGGCTGAAGCGTGGTTGAGATTGTTATGTTGTATCAATATAATAAGAAAGCAAGCCAAAATGGACGATACAAAACTACAAAGAAAGCAGGAAATTAGGTCCATATCTGAAAGGTAAAAATCATGAAGGTTAAATATCTACAAGGAGATAAAAATACGAGATTTTCAGTAGTACTTCCAGAAGACAAAGAAATAAAAGATTTATCAGCTACTATTCGAGAGGGAATAGCTAAACTTGGGAATCTCACATGTATAAAATCTGAAGATTTGTCAAATAAAACTGGTGAGGAATCATCTAAAATAATCAAAGATATCCAAGAACAAGGAGCATGTCTTAGAAAGATTGAAATCAAATTGAAAGAGATAGAGATCAGTCATCCTCCCTTCTCTGAGCTTCGCTGAAATTGGTTCAACGAACTGAATCGTGGTGGAGATTATTAGGTAGGTATTAAAATTAGGATGAGAAAATCTAAAACACCCAAATTACCAGATGAGTTATTTAAGAGGATTAGGCTCGTTCGTAGGGATTTTGGAAGCCTACTTTTCCATTTCACGCGTTCGTCAAATAAAAGAGCTGCAATTGATGTGATCAGGAAAATTTTATATGATGGTCGATTAAAAGGTACATCTCGCTGGAGCTATGGACAAAAATGTGTATGTTTTACTGAAGCACCAATACAAGAATTTAATTCAATTTTCTCGCTGGTAGAAATCGCAGCTTCAGAGAGTGAACGGCCAAGGTATGAGCCATACGGAATTGGCGTTAGCAAAAGGTGGTTTTTTGAAAAAGGTGGACGACCGGTGATTTATGACCACCCTAATACATTCTCATCCTTCCCAGAGGATCAAAAGTACCGACTCGTCAAATATGATCCTGTAAATGGAAAGGATTATACTTGGGAAAGGGAATGGAGGATAAAAGTTAATCATCTGAATCTAGATCCAAGAGAAACCTTGGTTGTTGTTCCTACTTCGGATGAGGCCTTCGAATTGGTATATGAATTCGCTGAAGTTAAACCTGACGGTGATGAAGATGGCCCTTGGGGGGTTTATCATAAGCCCAAATGGCTTGCTGTTTCTCTGGATATATTTGGGTTCGGTCAATAATTAGGCAACCTTCACCGAGAAGGGGGACAACAAGGACAACATTTTTATGTCCACCTTGTCCTTCTTGTCTGTATGTAGCTAATCAGCAAAAGGTAATTTGGGTAGATTCAATTTGCCCACAAATTCTTTAACCTTCTTTGAATATTCTTCATCTTGCTTACTTCTTGAATAATAGGGACAGTCACCTATTTTATAATAATGGTATCATAAATCCACCAAACGAATTGTCGGATGAATTTTTAATCAGCCATCGTAGGGCGGGGCTTTCATCCTTCGCACCTCTTAGGAGGGGAATGGATGCCCCGCCGAAATAAACTCATCGGGATAACTGCTCAGCACAATATTTTGTACAACACAACGTTTCACATACGAAAACGCTGCCAGATAAAAGTCCATAAGTATATACGCATATACTTATAGAGTAGTGTGAAATCTTATTTATATGGTGAAATCTTCTTTATTTATTGCCCGACGCATAGAATGCACTGACTGCTTTGTGAATTAAAGCCATATTTTTTTTATCGAGCGAATAATAAACATGAAAACCTCTCTTTTGAAACCATACAATTCCCGCATCTCTCAGCAATCGCAGATGCTGAGAAGTTGCCTCCTGCGATATGCCCAGTTGCGATGTCAGTTCGGTAACGCACATTGTTCGACGCTTAAGTGCCTGAACAATGCGTATCCGTGCCTCAACAGAAAACAATTTAAATATCCTTGCCAGCTTTTCCGCATCAGCCATAACGGCTCACTCCTTATTACACAATTTCACATAACCATACATTTCAACACAACACAACATTTCGCATATACCCATCCTGAATGGAATTTCGGTGTAGATTATTCATGTTTTTATTGGACG
>CAZVWH010000075.1:0-14559 GCA_964631175.1 uncultured Pirellulales bacterium
GAGGACGAAGAGCTGCTGCATGTCCTCGCCGCCGAAAGCAAACGAAGAATCACAAACCCCCAATAAAATGAAACACGGTTGTGGTTGCGTGTCTCGTATAGGAGTCTGTCCGAGTAATAGGCCTTGAAATTTGTAAATACTTGTAAATAAAAGACTTAAGTATTTTGAGCCTAAAATCACTAAGTTCTCTAATAACAAAGACTTAAGCGTTTTGAAAGCGAATACTCAGACAGACTTCTAAGTTGCGTTTGACGTAAGACATTTAACGAAACGAGTAGCGCAACCGTTAAACAAAACTTAGGGGGCTAAATATTTTTTTGTATTTAGCCCCGCAGTTTACAACTCGACTGAACTCGCCGAAGTCTGCGGAGTTACAATTCCTATTTTACCGGGGGCTTCGTAATTTTTTTATTTTTTTGTCGTAAAAATATTCCCGCCATCACTATATAGTGAGAGCACGAGTTCTGAAAGAATTTTTGAGGTATTAAAATGTCTGAAACGGATAAATCCACCCAAAATATGGCGGACAAGTACTATGTAGAACGTTGTTTGGATGGCCATCCGGACAATTTTCGCTATCTTGTTCGCCGCTACCAGGCGGTTCTGCTGGCTCATTTAGCAGGGAAATTGGGCAGTAAAGACAAGGCTGAAGAGGCTGCACAGGAAAGTTTTGTGCGGGCCTATTTCAAGATGGACAAACTGCAAAAGCCCGACTTGTTCTATTCCTGGCTGCTTGGTATCGCCGATAACATAGCAAAAGAGCACCAAAGAAATGAACAAATCAGACGACAACGAGAGGCGGTACGATCGTTTTCTCAAGAGGTACCTCCACCGGAGCTCTCACAGGATTTCGCTCTCGAAGCGGCGATTGCCGAATTGGCCGAGCCGTATCGAAAGATAATTCTACTTCGATATTACGGCCAGCACTCCTGCAATAAGATTGCTCAACAGCTTGATATGCCTCTTGGAACGGTTACCAAAACTTTGTCACGAGCCTACGCCATGCTGCGAAGCTCTTTGCAGCAAACCGAGCGTAGCGAAGTTTATGAGGTGTAAAAATGAACTGCGCAGAATATAAAGAACTATTAGTAGCTTACATCGAAGGCCTTCTGGATGAGGCGCAAAAACACTCGGTCGCAGAACACCTGAAAAGCTGTGCTTCCTGCAGGGCAGAGCTAAAAGAGGTAAGCGACCTTCACGACCGTCTGGTTAAAAACAGCAACACGCTAACTCAGAGCAATCTCGAAGATGTAGTATTAGACCGAATCGTCCGTGAACAGAACGCCAGGCTTAAAACAGTTGATAAAATCAATGCAAGTCTAAAGCTAAGGAGAATAATTATGAAAAGTCCATTTGTAAAATTAGCCGCTGCTGCGGTGATAATTGTTGCAGTGCTGGTAGGTTTAAATCCATTTAAAGATACCGTCACTTTTGCCAAGGTAATCCAACCTATCCTCAACGCCCGTACCGTAGTTCTTGACTTCATTGTGGGTGACGAGACAAATGGAGCCGTTATGCATGATGTCATTGTCGGCTCTAAAATCAGAAGAACGTTCTCTAACATGGAGACCATCCTGATAATTGACCTCGACAATGCCAAGATGCTCACACTGGGCCCTGCGGATAAAGGCGCGATATATATGGACATACAGGGGCCTCTTCAGAAAGGAACCAAAAGCTACCTGGGTCTTGTCCGAGATATTGTCTCCAAAATAGTGGACAATCCTAACATACCAGTCCAGGAGCTTGGCGAGCGGGAGATTGATGGCCAAAGAGCTGTTGGGTTCTTGCTTAGTGAACCAAATATAAAACTTACGATCTGGGCCGATCTTGAGACAGCTCTGCCGATACGCATCGAATTCCTCCAGGGACAGACACAAACCATTATCAAAAATATCGAGTTTGATGTTCTTGTGGATGAGTCACTGGTTAGCATGGACATACCTGCCGGATATACATTGCACGAGGAGGAACAGGATTGGAGTGAGTTCACCGAGCAGGATTTCATTGTTGTCCTGCAAGTTTGGGCAGGATACGTACTCGGCGGAAGGTTCCCGGACAGTATCAGCCTTGAAGAATTAATGAAACTGGCTGCTGAAGTTGGACAAGCTGCTGAAGTTGAACAAGCTGCTGAATTTGAACAAGCACATCAGTTGAGCATATCTGATGAAGAGAAAATGCAGATTGGCATGGCTTTTGGACGCGGAATTGTGTTCTTTCAACAACTTGAACCCAGCGGTGCCGACTGGCACTATGTCGGCAAGGGTGTGGAATTTGGCGATGCTAACACTGCTGTATTCTTGTATCGGCCGAAAGGCTCTGATACTTATCGTGTCATTTATGGTGATTTGCACGTCGAAGACGGCGAAGCGGCCCAATTGCCGAAGTAATCTGAGGAAGATTTTAGCATTATCAATGAATTTGAAGGATTAGACAATGAAAACGAGAATAATCGTAACAATACTGGTAATCCTGGCTACTTTCGATCCGGGGGTCTGTTTTGCAGCCGGTGCAAAATCCGCTGGTTTTTACAAATCTGTTTTGGGCCAGACCTTTGAGCTGGCAGGAAAGCGCTCGCAGGAAACACAACAATTCCAGATGGAATCCCGACTCATCCACTACGCCTTGGACGGCACCCGTGTAAGCACCGACGTTTATAAACTCCGCCTGAAATGCGTTCCGGCCCGGTTGTCCGGCAAGTCGGGAGACGAATACACCTGCCTTGATTTTACGCTGAAGATGGGAGATGCGCCGGAAATATCTATTCCGGCCCTTAAGGGCTGGTCATACATTTTTAACATAATCCCCACGAATCTGGACAAAAAGGGGCAGGTATTTGGTATTGAGCATGCGAAATTCGAGAATCTTAAGGACGCCAACGGCAAGGCAATACCAAAGGCAAATGCGTATCACGTATATAATGCCTTCATCGATTTTCATGCTTTCTGTAACGTCTTTGCCGAACGCATTCCCGGCGGAAGGGGCATCCAGGACCTGAGGAAGATTGGCCAAAGAATTGTTCATGCATCAGCATTCAGTGAGCCGCCGGTTGACGTCGGGAGCAACGTTGCCAAGGGATCGTTTTTCAAAAACGGGGAGATAACGCTCGAATTCAAGGGCCTTTGTTTGGTGGATAATGCTCCTTGTGCCATTGTGACTGTGGATTCCGGTCAAAGCTCGTTTAAAATGATAATGAATCCCGCCCCGAATATGGAGGAAAGGTCCGTTGGGAGCTCCCATTATAAGGGCGATATCTATATAGACCTTGCCACGAAATGGGTCAGAAAAGTAACTTTTGACGAGCTTGTCATCACGGAGTCTGCGATGCCTGCGACGCAAAAAAAGAAGAACGAGGTCGTTGAAAGAAACATCACGATTCGCAGTGTCAAAGATAAATGAGTTTCCTTCACTTCGATAGAAATGTAAGATTTCTGGTGACCAGTACGGAGTAATATATGGGGACTTAACAGCAGAAAATGTCTTTGCGGAGCAGTTGGCGGAACTCGAAAGCCAACCTTAGTAGCAGCAAATATAGCAGTAACAGTAAATAGGCCGGGCTTGTTTGGCTCGGCCTTTTTTATTTCGCCGACACAGCGATATAATATGAAACATAAAATATATGCGCTTCATCAAACAGAAGCCCAACCATGGAGGACGGGTAATGGCGTAAGCCATGCTGTGCATTGCACCCACCATTCTGTAGTTGGCCACCGTTGGACGCACTTTATTTTTAGTAAGCGTTCACGGGGAAACCGCATTTTTGTCATTGCGAGCGAAGCGAAGCAATCTAAAATCGTACGTTTTTGAGATTGCTTCGGCCTAAAGGCCTCGCAATGACACAAAAACGCCTTATTTTCTGCGTGAACGGTTACTATTTTTATAATTGGCAAAAATCTTATTCGCGTTAACGAGTATAAATCATCAACGCAAATGTTATACTATCCATGCCTACACAATTAGGACATATGTAAAGCGCGTACCTGTGGCAGTCCAAGGGACTCCTTACGGAGAGCTACGCGCTTTACGTACGTGACTTTTCTGCGATTATTAGCCAAGGTGAAACAAAGGTTAAATAAAATAAAGGGCAAGGAGGAAATTATATTAATAAGAAATGCTCCTCTGGATGGTAAGATTATTGCACTACCTGTTAATACCACTTAGTGGACGTAAAGTGATTTTATATTTGTTTTGGTCCGGGACTATCTGATAGCGCTAATGATACCATTACGAGTCCCGATGTCGTTTATCGAGACGTGGCAATCCTGTGAACCGGAGCCAGTTAAGAGGTTTCTCTTTTATCAAACACTTTTTTCTCGGTTTAACTGATAATTTTTTACTCTCAATAATAGCGAAAGCTTGTTGCCAATATTCTTGCAATATCAGGCTGTGCGGTATAAATTAAGATAACATATAACGCATAGCGTGCGATGCATAATGGTTTTTTTAGGAGAGGTGTCGGAGTGGCTGATCGAGCCGGTTTCGAAAACCGGTGTGCCCTTTGGGTACCGCGGGTTCGAATCCCGCCCTCTCCGTTCTTCGAGGCGCTACTCCCGTAAGGGACGCCTTACGGCGGAACGGCAGGCCGTTCTTGGAGCGAGACTAAATAATTTTTATATTTAGCCCCCCAATCCTTCGACCTTGCTCAGGACAGGTTTATTGGGGGGTTTGAATTGTGGTTTTATCGCAGGCCACGATATTACGGAGAATAAAAAGTGACACATGCCGATGGCGGCGGAGAAAGGATTATCCGCACCGGACCTTATCCGGAACTGACGCTAACAGCAGTACTGATAGGCTACGCTCTTGGTATCATCATTGTTATCAGCATGGGCTATGCCTGTCTGATCCTTGGTTTTTCACATGAGTCCTCGGAGCTGGCTGCCATCCTTGGCTTTGGTATTCTGCGGGGCATTCTGCGCCGAAACAGCATTGTCGAGAATAACATTAACCAGACGATAGCAAGCAGTGTCAACGGAGCTTCGGCTGGGATGATGTTTTCAATCCCGGCTTTGTTTATTCTGGGCCATACAGACTTCAATCCTGTGCTCATGGTGTTCTCATGTATTGCCGGCGGTGTGCTTGGCATCGCTTTTATTATCCCCTTGCGCAAGCAGATGATTGATTTTGAGCGGCTCACCTATCCCGGTGGAGTGGCTGTTGCGACGATTTTAAAATCGCCGGGGGCGGGTGTCCACAAAGCACTATTGCTTCTGTCGGGCATAGCTGTTAGCGGCGCAGTTAGTTTTATCAGCCAGTCGATCGGGTTCGAGTATTGGAATCTTGGCAAGCTGCTTGGTATGCCTGATTACATGAACGGCATTTGGTTTGTGTCACTACTAACAATAGGTGTTGCGTTCATTGCTGGGCGAGGCGGCCTTTGCTTTGTCATCGGTGGCTACGTCTGCTATTGGGTCTTGGCACCGGCCTTGAAGGTGATGAGCCTATTACCGGCGCCAGGTACGGTAGAGAACGTGCCGGAGCACCTGCGGCTGACGCTCTTCAGGCCCATCGGTATTGGCATGCTGGTGGGAGGCGCGCTAGCTGGTATAGTGTTGGCCTTGCCTCTTATCCTAAGCGCCGTTCAGAGCATGCAGACGGCAGCAAAGGCCAAAACGACGCTATCCAGAGACGAGATGCCCATCCGTCTGCTATACGCTGGAATCGGCGGGGCAGTGGTGCTGCTGTTTGTTGTTGCCCTTATGTCCGTGGAGAAGATGGGTATTGGTAGAGCGGCTCTGATGGCATTGCTCGGCACAATCTGGATATGGATGGCTGGCGTTATCCTTTCGGAGTGTATCGGCAGGACCAACTGGTCGCCGATGAGCGGCATGACCCTCATCGCAGTAACGATTTTTGTCATCATTGCCAGCGGCCTGGGTGATACCGCCGCAATAATCGCCTCGGTCATGGTGGGGGCAGCCACTTGCATGGCCATGTCGCAGGCCACCGACCTAATGCTGGACCTCAAGACCGGATATTTGGTCGGTGCCACGCCAAGAAAGCAGCAGGCCGGTCAGTTCTTAGGCACATGGTTAGGGCCTGTCGTAATCATGATATTGATTTTCGTTCTCCATAAGGCGTACGGCCTGGGTAGCGAGCGGTTGCCCGCACCGCAGGGGATGGCCTTGGCGCAGATGATAAAAGGCATCTTAGGCGGAGAAGTACCAGTTCAAAAATATATCGCTGGTGCCGGTCTCGGCGCTCTACTTAGTGCCACCGGCATTGGTGGACTTGGCATCCAGGTCGGTCTTGGATTCTATCTGCCGTTTAGCGTTGTCCTTACATACACAATTGGGACGGTGCTGCGACTTATATCAGACTGGAAAATGGGCCTGCGCTTCAGTGAAGAGGTGGGGATTCCCATCGCTGCAGGGCTCATAGTGGGCGAAGGCCTCGTTGGCGTTGGCTTTGCCTTCTATTATATTTTTGCAACGCCGTAGGGCGTCCTCCGTCAGGAGTCCCTAGGACTGTGGAGTACATCGGCCTGAAAAAGAATGCTACGATGAAGAAATTTGGTTATGTGCTGATTATTGTTGGCTTTTTAGCTGGCGCTCTTATTGCCGTGCTGGACGAATTGAGCATAAGATGGAGCTGGTTTTTGACTGCACTTGGTGCAGGTGCCGTCGGCGTGCTGCTGGTCCGTTTAAGTCAATTGCAAACGAGCAGATCTCAAGAGACGCTTACTGCCAATATGGCGTCAATTGAGACCGCCCTAAGACGGATCATCGAAAATATTGCCCAGCTTAACACGGAAAAGCAATCCATCGATCCGTACGAGGTCCGGCACCGCATTGACGAGCTTTTTATCGAAGACCTGGATATTTTTGTTCAGGCCCGCCAAAGCATCGCACAAGTGTACGGATTGAGCGTTTATGCTGATGTAATGAGCTGTTTCGCAGCGGGCGAGCGGTATTTAAACCGTGTCTGGTCCGCCTCAGCCGATGGTTACATTGACGAGGTAAATGACTATCTGGAAAAAGCACAAGAACAGTTCGTTGAGAGTATGGGCAAAATAAAGAAATTAAACAAACCAAACTTGTGAAATCGGCTGGTCAATCCTGCCCGCTAATTGCTTTGGCCTAAAGACCGCGAAATGACGTAAAAATGCCAGTTTACACCGTTGAATGGTTACCTACGATTTTGTACGAATTTTAACGGGGAGCGTGATGTAAAAAGTCGTACCTTCACCCAGTTTGCTTTCAACACGGACATTGCCACCTGCCCGCGAGACGGTGTACTCCACAGTGCAAAGTCCAAGGCCTGTTGCCTGGTCTGCCGGCTTGGTAGTGAAAAACGGCTCAAATATCTTATTAAGATTTTCCGGCGGGATACCACCGCAATTGTCGGAAAATCGCAACTCGATATGCCTATCTTTTACCGCACCACTTATAGTAAGCTGATGATTCTTTACGCCGTCGGCTGCTTGAATGGCATTATCAACCAGAGCAAAGAATAACTGTTCCATGTCCTCCTCGTTCGAATATATAGGTGGGAGCTTGTCAATACCTTCGAGACGCAGGGAAATCTTTGCTCGCCGGGCACTTTCGACAAACAATATCAATATTCTCTCGGCAACGGCCTTTAAATCTATTTGTCTGACGGTTCTTTCTGAGGATTTTCTGGCAGCATCGCGAAACCTCTGGGTAATAGAAGCGAGTTTCGAGACTTCGGTTAGTATATCCCTAAGCTGTCTTACAACGGTTCCCGGATGAGCTGTTGCGTTCAGTTCTGTTAATATATTCTCAATTGACAAAGTAATGATTGTCAGCGGCTGGCTTAGCTCATGAGCCAAACCGGCGCCTAAAGTCCCCAATGAGGCTAATTGCTCGGTTCGAGCCAGTTTCTGTCTATAGTTATCGATCTCTTTTTCTCTTCGCTTGGACTCGGTGATGTCTCTAACAACTGCCAAAATTCCGTTAACTTGTCCCTCAGCGTCTTTCAATACAGTAACAGACACATATGTAGGAAACGGTACACCGTCTTTTTTAATATGCCATATTTCACCCTCCCAGAAACCCTGTGTCCTTACCTGATATTTACTGACGTTGAATACATCCGTCTGCTCTTTATCATGTAGCTTCGTCACCGGCATCCCGATCATTTCTGCTGGAGTGTAATCATGCATCCGGGCAAAAGCTTCGTTGACATACAGCAGCTTTGCATCTAAATCTAATAATGCTATACCGTCGATCGACTGCTCAACTGCCGAGCTTAGTTTTCTAATTTGCTCCTCGGCTTTTAGGTGTTCTGTGATATCCCTTACCACTCCACAAAGGATTCGTCTTCCTCTAAGCTCGAAAGTACCGGCAGATATCTCAACAGGGAACACCGTTCCGTCTTTTTTTCTGTGATAGCGAATAGGGATTCTATGGAGTTTTCCTTCAAGCGTTTGCTCAATAGACTCGTTAGACTTTTCAGGCTCAGCAGTTATGTCCGAATGCATTAAGTTGAGAAATTCCTCTCGGCTGTATCCGTAAAGCTTTTCGCATGCCTTATTGACCTCTACGAATTGTCGTGTTTCAGCATCAAAGAGCATTATCGCATCCGTTGTTGTTGAGACAAGCTGCCTGAATTTTTCTTCTGATTCTTGCAGCTTCTGCTCTGCTTTCTTGCGCTCGGTGATGTCCCAGAAAATACCTAATATGCCAGTGACATTGCCATGTTCATCTTGGATCGGTGTTTTGACTGTATGGATGATGAATTCTTGGCCGTCTTGGAGATATTTTTCTTCAATATATTTTGTCTGCCCGGATTCTACGATTCTTTTATCATCTGCTCTGTATTTCTCGGCCAATTCCTTGTGGTAAAAGTCGTAATCTGTTTTTCCGGCAATTTCATCGGTTTTGATCTTCAGAGCCTGGGCGTAATTCTCGTTGCAGGAGACGTAAACTGAGTTTTTGTCTTTAAGGAATATTTTCTGAGGAAGATTCTCAAGAAGTGTCCTGTATTTATTCTCGCTCTGCCGGAGCTCATCCTCTGCTTGCTTCTGGTCGGTGATGTCCATCCAGTATCCAATACATTCAAGAGGCTTACCTTGCTCATCGCGAGTCAATCTCAGCTCATCGTGCACCCATCGGTAGTGGCCGTCTTTGTGTAGGAATCGATATTCATGGACGTGAAAATTACTATCAATTAAGCGAGACAGATCAGCAAACACACGCTGTCTGTCATCTGGATGGATATGTGCAGGCCAGAAATTTGTATCTTCAATAAGCCGGTGTGGTTCATAGCCAAATTGGTCCCTGATATTTTCGCTAATAAACGTAGCTGGCCAGCCACCACCAACTTTGCACGTATATGTTGTTGCAGGGCTCGTTGAGAGAATATATTCTAACCTTTCGCGGTTCTTTCTCAGCTCTTCTTCCGCTTTTTTTTGCTCGGAGATGTCAGAAAAAATGCCATCGGCGTACTTTACGCCATGTATTTCATAGGTAGCGAAGGACCTGTCGTGCAGCCAAATCCACTTTCCATCTTTTCTCTTGATTCTGTATTCAACATCATAAGGTATTCCCTCTTCAAATAACGCCTTGTAATCTTTCTTGATCTTTCCGATATCATCAGGATTCATTCTCCCAAGCCATAGACGGTCACCTTGTTTATAAATCTCTTCTAGACTGTACCCATAAACTTTTTCTACATTTGGACTGATGAAGGTAGTGTTGCCTTCACAATCGGTAGTCCATAGGACATCTGGAAGATTTGCAATTAAGGTGCGATATTTTTCTTCGCTTCTGCTAAGCACATCCTGTGTTTTTTTGTGTTCGGTGATATCCTGCATTATACCTTCATAGTACAACGTCTTTCCCGACTCATCGCGGATGGCCCTTGCATTTTCGATAACAAATAATGTGCTCCCATCACGTCGTTTCCGGGCAGACTCCAGTCCAACAACCTTTCCGTCTCTTTCGATGAGGTCTTTGAATGCTGAGCGTGGATAGCCTTGTGCAAATCCCTCTTTTTCCAGATCGAGCTGCGAAAGCTCTTCAAAGGATGAGTAGCCTAACATCTTGATAAGGGCTGGATTTGCCATAATGATGCGGCCATCGGGGGTGGTTCTATATACACCGACAGGAGTGGCTTCAAAAAGCTCTTTGAATTGTGTTTTGAAATTCTTAGAAATCTGCTCTGATTGTTCGAGCTCGCCAATACGTTTGCGTAAGCGGTTTAGTTCTTTTAGCAATTCTGCTTTGCTTTTATGTTCCTCCGACATTGGGTTTTCTGCTCCCTCCATTAATGTCCCATTATCTGGCCGTGCGTTCGGCCTCGAAAGCGACTATATGCACGTTACGCAAATCGGTTAAAAGCCATCATAAACACTTAAAACGGTAAAATATGAGTTTTAGTTGTGTTTAACAGAAAAATCAAGAAAAATACACTCCACTTTTTGAGTATTAGCTGTATGTGACCGGCTTGGAAGGTAAGTACCGCAATCCAACTAAAAAGCGGGTGGCGGGAATCGAACCCGCGTGACCAGCTTGGAAGGCTGGGGCTTTACCTCTAAGCTACACCCGCAAAATTTAATTGATTATTTATTATTTAATATTTACAATTTTAATACTATATAGAAAACAATGTATCTTGTCATTTCGAGCGAACCGAAGGTGAGTCGAGAAATCTGTTGATGAATAGATTTCTCCACTTCGTCCCGATGAATCGGGACTTCGGTCGAAATGACATTTGTTCTTTCCTACGGATCAATTTTAACACAGATTATAAATATTTAATCGGTATTGGCAAGATAAAACATGCAGCAGAAAGCAAAAATAGACAAACCTGTCCTGAGCGCAGTCGAAGGAATAGCTCAATCAGCCAAGTCAGCCTCAATCCGGTTAGCTGTGGCCAAAACTGATGTGAAAAATAAGGCATTAGCTGAGATTGCCAAGGCCTTAAAGCAAAGCACTGCTGCAATCATCGCAGCCAATAAAAAAGACTTGGCCGACGCCGAAAAGAATAATCTGGCTGCACCGTTACTGAAACGCCTCAAATTTGATGAAAGCAAAATAGCAGGCGTGTGCGCCGGCATCGACAGCCTAATCAAGCTCGACGACCCAGTCGGAAAAACGCTCAGCGCGACCGAGCTTGACGCCGGCCTTGAACTCTACAAAGTCAGTTGTCCCATCGGCGTCATCGGCGTTGTCTTCGAGTCCCGGCCGGACGCCCTTGTGCAAATCTCGACACTCTGTCTAAAAAGCGGCAATGCAGTTCTGCTCAAAGGCGGCTCCGAAGCTGCCAACACAAACCGCATACTCGCTGACATAATTGCCCATACAAGCGAAAAAGCAGGTCTTCCCAAAGGCTGGATTCAACCGCTTCAAACTCGCCAGGACGTTGCCCAGATGCTCGCCCAGGATAAATACATAGACCTGATTATTCCTCGCGGCTCAAATGAATTTGTTCGTTACATTATGGATAGCACCAACATCCCTGTCCTCGGCCATGCCGAAGGCATCTGCCACGTCTATGTCGATGGCCAAGCCTCCCTCGATATGGCTGTCAATGTCACCGTTGATTCCAAGTGCCAATACGTCGCGGTCTGTAACGCTGCTGAGACTCTGCTGGTCGATAGCAAAATCGCACAGGAGTTTTTGCCCAAAGTAAAAACTGCACTTGAGCAAAGGAATGTGGATTCGACAAGCTCACCACAGGTCGAGCTGCGCGGCTGTCCGAAAACGGCAGCAATAATCGACGTAAAACCTGCAACCGAAAAAGACTGGTCAACAGAATATCTCGACTATATCTTGTCAATAAAGGTTGTGGATGGATTAGATGAAGCGATAGAGCACATCAACCGCTACGGCTCAGCTCACACCGATGCGATTATCACCAACAACAAAGATAAGGCTCAAAAATTCATGGACCTGGTGGATTCAGCTAATGTGTTATGGAATTGCAGCACGCGCTTTAGTGATGGCTACCGCTACGGCCTCGGAGCCGAAGTCGGCATAAGCACAAATAAGATACACGCTCGTGGCCCGGTCGGCCTTGAAGGACTTGTTATTTACAAATGGAAGCTGCTCGGCTCCGGCCAAATCGTCGCCGATTACACCGGCCCAAACGCAAAAAAAAAGTTCACACATAGGAAGTTGTAAATCGTAGGTTGGCTTGCCCCACCGATTGTCATTCTAATGAAACCTGCCCCTTCAATTCTGTCCATCTGTGGCAGGGCCAGGGCAAGCCCTGGGTGTAGTCAAAGGAAAGGAAATTCTCAGTAAATTAGTAAACATCCCTAATAAAATCTAATAAATGAAAATTTTTTATCCGATGATATTACTGAGTGAGAATTCTTTTTGAAAGGGTGAGAAATGCGAGATCCAGATTATGAAAAACTAAATAGGGAGCTAAGGATGGATGAATTAAAAGGACAGATTCGTGAAGTTTTTGGGAAACTCGAAACGGCGTCGGAACGACAAGAAGTAGGTATGGAAACCATCAGGTTTATCGTAGAGGATACTCCTTTGAGAATAGAAAAAACAGATGCGTTAATTGAGCTACTCCGTTCTCTTCTACGCAAACTTGAGGGTGATTTACCGCTATAGAAGAAAATAGGAAGTATGAACGTTTACCATTTTGTTATGCCTGTCTATAACTCAACATTTCTTCTGTATCCTAATCTGAATCTCACGGTTCAAATGTGGATTAAAAATCCGCCCAAAGGTTTAAAATCATCGCTTATGTTATTTCGACTGTTTTTGATTAGGAAATAATGGGATAAAAAGATAAAAATTCGCCATTTATACGAGTTTTTTTAGATGATTAATAGATTGTGGCTTGGCCATCCAAAAGGGAGTGAATAAGAGAATTGAAGAAAAAACTGGATTCCTGTTTCCACAGGAATGACAAGTCGAGGCTGTTGCGCGAGCCGCAATAAAAACTACAAACTACAAACGATGAATTTATCCCTTAGGGACGATGAATTACGTCTCTTTTTTCAAATGTTTATCGAAGAATTTTTTGGTCAGTTTCGGTACATTTGGGTCTTTGAATCCGCCGTGTCCTGCTCCTTTCACGGTGTAAAATGATACCGGAACACCAGCTTTTTTCAGCGCTGCTTCGAGTATCTCGCTTTGATGATGCGGCACAAGCGGGTCCATGTCACCGTGAATGATAAGAAACGGTGCATCGTCACTAGTCACATACGTTATCGGATTGGCCTTGGCGACCTTCTCCTTGTTGTCCTGAATGTAGCCGCCTATCAACAGAGACTCCGGCGAATCAGGTGTGTTATGAACCTGGCCATCAGGAGGACGATGCTCGTCCATTTGGAGGAAGTCTGTCGGACCAAAGTAATCGGCAACCGCCTGTACCCTGCTGGATACTGTAAGGTTCTCTCCGGCGTCAAATGCTTTTATATCGCCGGTTGTGCCGAGCATTGCAACTAAGTGTCCGCCCGCTGATGCTCCCCATGCGCCGAAGCGGTTCGGGTCCAGGTTGTACTTTTGTGCGTTTGCTCGCAGGTAGCGAACGGCGGCCTTGCAGTCTTGAATCTGGGCGGGAAATATGGCGTGCTGGCTCAAGCGATAGTTAATGCTTGCCACCGCGTAGCCGGCATCGAGATAGTCCAGGGGTCCCGTCTGTTCCTTACTGCCCGCACGCCAGGCACCGCCATGAACTCTGATAATTAGCGGCAGCTTCTTTTTTGCTTTCGGCAGATATAAATCGAGCTTCTGTCGCTTGTGCCCATCCGTAACGTAAGGCAGGTTGTGATAAACGATTGTCCCTTCAGGTAGCTGGAGAAGCGCAGATTGTCTGGACTGTTGCGCGTTAGCAAAAAATGCAATAAAAGCAAGTGTGATTGAGATGAATATTGATCGTAACTTCACTACTATTACTCCTTATATTTTATTTTCACTTCGACCTATCTCAAAATGTTAAGTAATGTCTCAAAGCTGATTGATTTAAGGATATATTCTACACCGTTTTCCCTGCTGATTAACATTTCCCTGCGTTGGAAATTAGAACATACGCCGGATGGCTTGTCAAAAGATTCTGTTCGTTTCGATATTGTAATGCTCTAATAAAACCAGCAAAAAACCATTGACTATTGCGGAAATTAAGACAATGACTTAATATGTTACGGTGAATAGTCGTTAGTATTTGGTATATAGAATTTGGTGAATAGGCAATTAATGGATAAAGAAGCAATCAATAAAATAAAAAGTTTTAAAGATCTGAAGATATGACAAAAAGGCATCCAGCTTGTAGAAGATGTCTATGCCTTAAGCAAAGCCTTTCCAAAGGAAGAAATATACGGTTTGCAAAGTCAATTGAGACGCTCAGCCGTATCGATACCTTCTAATATTGCCGAAGGATTCACCAGAATACACAATAAAGAATACAGAAATTTTTTATACATTGCTCTCGGAAGCTGTGCAGAACTGGCGACACAAATTATCATCGCATCACGACTAAAATATATTGAAGGACCAAAAGCAGAAACCATATTATCAAACATCGATGAAATAAGTAAAATGACAATGAGTCTGATCAAAAAACTAAATATAAATGACTAAATACTAACGACTAAATACTAACGACTAAATACTAACGACTAAATACTAA
>CAZVWH010000076.1:0-14127 GCA_964631175.1 uncultured Pirellulales bacterium
ATGCACGGCAGAAATTTTGAAAAATGGTTCAGTAAAGAAGCCGGCAGAGATGAAACCTATAACTACTATTACAGCTCTGATGAGCTTGCCGGAATAAAGGAAAGAATTGACGGCTTAGCAAAGGCCTTTGAATTTCTAACGGTTATCGCCAACAATCACTATCGAGGTGCCGAGCTGGCAAATGCTATTGAGCTAAAGGCCCTGCTTACCGGCCAAAAGCAGCCTGTCCCCGAAGGTCTTCTGAAAACCTATCCGAATCTGGAGAGTATCGCGGTGAATTGAAGAACCCCCGTGTAAAATGTGAACCCCCCAGTAAAACTGGGGGGCTAAACAAAGGTAATTATGGATATATATAATCTTGTCAGTTTCGCAGGGATATTTGTTCTGCTCGGCTTTGCGTGGGTGCTGGGCTACTTCGGCCAGCCGCATATCTTAGTGCGATTTATGAGCGCTAAATCTCTTGACGAATTGAACGAATCGATGACCATAGCTATCACCTGGGTTTTATTGCCAATTGTCTGACAATTATCCTGGTCAATCGTTTTATTAAACAGAAAGATGAGAGAGTTTTAAGACAATATGATTAAGTTGTAGAAATAATTCAAAAAGAAAGTAATTTTGTTATTTCTCAAAACGGAGCCGCGACCGTTAGGGAGCGGTAAGTATATATTCAGATTGGATTGAAAAATGAGCAAAATAGCAGTAGATGTAGTATTGCTGCCGTCGGATGAAATGATGGACAAAGCAATCCGTGCAAATGTTGAGCTTGTGGGAAAAAGCGGCTCCGAAATAGTGCTTAGTAAAGACAATTGTCTGCCGCATATTTCATTGGCAATGGGCTGTATCGATGAGCGGGACATCGCTTCAATTGAGAAGGTTTTAGAGCAGCTCGCAAAAGAGAGCACTCTGGGAGATTTGAAAATTGCCGGTATTCACACATCAACAAACGCCAAAGGAGAAAAAACATCGCTCTTCGAGATAACTAAGACGAAAGAGCTTCAATCGTTACATGAAAAGGTTATGAAAAAGCTCACACCATATTTTAGCTATGATGTAACCGACGATATGATATATGACGATGAGGTTGAAGAGACTACTCTGCTATGGATTAAGAATTATCCGGAACAGGCGAGCTTCGCAAATTTTCTGCCTCACATAACAATCGGATATGGCCAGATAGAAAACGGTCCATTTCCGATAGTGTTTACAGTCTCAAGACTTGCTTTATGTCACTTAGGAAACCACTGCACGTGCAGAAAGATTCTTGCATCGATTGATCCTGTAAGCACGTAAACTAATCCAATAATTTTGTGAATGGTTTCCGCCGTATGTGGACCGCTCCTTACGGTCGCGGCTCTGTTTTTAGTGTGCGATTACGCTTGATATCCTAAAGACCGGCAGCAGCAGCGCTATAGCAATCGTTCCAATGACGGTGCCAAGAATTGTAATCATCATCGGCTCAATAAGCGCCATAACGTTCCTGATCGAAGCTGCGAGTTTCTTCTCATGAAAAACCGATATTTTGTCGCAGACCTGTCCCAGCTTACCGCTTTTCTCGCCCGCCCGGAGCATTTGGATAATTCCCGGTGCGATTAAATCTACACCAGGAGAGATCAGTATCGACTCCGACAATTGATAGCCATCGTGGATTTTTTCAATGACATTTGTCCAAAGACGCTGAAAATAATAATTTTCGCACGCCCCCTGAATTACCTGTATCGAGTCCAGGAGATTGACGCCGGTATTAATCATTGTGGCCATAATGCGCATACTGCGAGTTACTACTAAGTCAATAAACATGGTTCCAAGCACCGGAGTGTGGATTTTCATAGAATCTATCAACCGCCTACCGGTCGCTGTCCGTGAGTAGTAATATAAACCGATTGACGCCAATACTGCAATTGTTACCACAATCGTCATTATCTGAAAATTACCCAAAATTTTACTGAATCCAACTAATATTTGAGTGATTTTCGGCAGTGCAGCCTCTCGGGCTTCATAGATTCTCATAAACCTCGGCAAAACAAAGAACATCAGTGTTCCCGTCGCTGCCACAGCCATTAGTGCCATTATGAACGGGTAAGTAAGCGCTCCCTTGATGCGCTTGCGGGTATCGGCTTCGAAGTCTAAATATTCGCTGAGAACACTAAGCATCTCCACCATTCTGCCGGAAGCTTCTGAAGCTTTGACCATGCTAATAAACATCGGACTAAATACCTTAGGGTAGGCGGAAAGGGCTTTTGAAAAATTCTCACCGCTTTTCACCACTTCCGCCACATCCATAATTATCATTTTGAACGTTTCACGCTCGCTCTGCTCGGCAATTGTATCAAGAGCATCACTAAGCACTACACCACTATCGAGCATAACCGATAGCTCTGTTGTAAACATTATCAGCTCTGCTCTCTTTACCTTTGCGTTATAGAGCCAATGTAATGACCTGTTAACCTGACGACTCGATCCGCCTTTGGCGGAACAGCGCGGGGGAATATAGTTTTCCGGCTCTTTCACCGTTTCGCCAGGTGCTTCCGCAGTTTTAGATGTAATCACTTCCATTTTATTAGTAATACCAGAGGCACTATAGCTCTGATTGGGTTGTTCTTAATACTTCCTCGATAGATACAATTCCCGTTTTTACCTTTTCAATTCCATCCAATTGCAAGGGAACCATTCCTTTTTCACGGGCTTTTGCCCTTAGCTTTTTTGTACTTACCCGTTCGGTAATCATGTCATTTATCTGCTCATCGGGCACAAAGAGTTCGTGAATTGCGATTCGGCCGGCGTAGCCGGTGTTTCGACATTTTTTACAGCCTACACCGCGATAAAACGGCCCCACATATCCATCAAACTTTTCAAACAATTTTTTTACACTGCGAGCCGGCTCATACTCCGTCTTGCAGTTGGTACATATCTTGCGAACCAATCGCTGGGCTAAGACTCCAATCAATGAAGCGCTGACAAGATAAGGAGCGACGTTCAGATCCATCAAACGCGTTACCGCCCCAGGTGCGTCGTTGGTATGCAAGGTTGATAAGACCAGATGCCCCGTCAGAGCTGCCTGTACCGCAATGTTGGCCGTAGCCTCATCACGAATCTCGCCGACCATTATTATGTCGGGGTCCTGTCTTAATAGACTTCGTAAAGCCGTCGAAAATTTAAATCCGACAGCCGTACTTACCTGAAACTGGTTTACTCCAGGTATGTTGCACTCGACGGGGTCCTCAACTGTACAGATGTTAACCTCGTCGCTGCTTAATTCACACAAAGCGGCATAAAGCGTGGTATTTTTCCCCGAACCGGTTGGGCCTGTCACCAAAACTATGCCATTTGGAAATTGTATTACTTCCCGGAAACGCCGGAGGTTGTCGTATGTAAAACCAAGTGTCTCAAGACTGAAAAGCACCTTCTGTGGATCGATGATTCGAATAACTACCTTTTCACCGAAGTTGCCTGGCATAACTGAAACGCGCAAGTCGATAGGTCTGCCTTCCGCTAAAACATGAATACTGCCGTCCTGCGGCAGACGCCGCTGAGCAATGTCGAGCTCGGCCATGATCTTAATACGAGAAACAAGTGCAGGGTGCATCTGATGCGGCGGACGCATTTTTTCATATAGCTTTCCGTCAACTCGATATCGAATCCTCAGCTTTTTATCATCCGGCTCAATGTGAATATCGCTGGCATTCTCACGAACAGCGTTATAGATCAGGTAATTGACTAATTTGACAACCGGCGATTGACCCGCTACCTCCTCAAGATTGCTTATATCCTGAGTGATGTTTTCAATTAGTGTGAAGTCTTCCAGGCCTTCTTCATCGATGATATCATCAATAACAAAAACATTAGCAGCGGGTAAATACGTCTGCAGTGTAGCTTTTATATCCTTGGCCGTAGCGCAGACTATTTGAGCTTTGCATCCGCTTATCCGCTCTATCTCATCTATAAGGAATACATTTGTCGGCTCACTAACCGCTACCGTTAATACATCCTGAACCTTAAACAGAGGTAAAACAATGTGCTCTTCGAGAAATTCTCTCGGCAGGATTTCAAACGTCTTTGCGTCACATATTTTTGGGCTAACCTGCGCGTATGGAACCCCGTATGCTTGAGCCAGCGCCGCAGCTATCTGGTTCTCCGTACAATAACCCATCTCCACAAGGAGCTCACCAAGCAGCTTGCGATGGCCCTTGTCACTCTGCTCGGTAAGGGCTTTTTCAATTTGGTCAGGCGTTACAACGCCGCGCGCTATCAATAGCTGGCCAAGCTGTGCTTTGTTTTCTACTTCGATTTGCCCCATAATGACAGCTTCAATTCTCGATTCTTGCTTCTCGATACTCGACGAGCATTCTGTTTTTATTTTTTCTTCGAGCTTAACAATGTTCCGTACTTACCATAGCTTTTTTTATACAAAGCTCTTCACTGCTTCAGCAAGCTCTGCATAATAGTCAAATGTGCTATCAAGTCGAGTGACTTCAAGAATTTTTGAACAGTTCTCATCAAGCCCTGCCAATCTAAGCTGAGTTTTGTTCCGATAGCAGTAGTCTCGCACCCACAACAACAACTCCAATCCTTGACTGTCGATAAATCCCACATCGCTCAGATCGAGCACTATACCGACCTTGTGTTTTGCAACTATATCGGTAATTTCATTTTGAAGCGGTTCGGTAATATCGATATCCAGCTCGCCCTGCAGCTCCACAACAGTCACATCATTATAACTCTGGGTTTTGACTCTCATCTAATTAACGCTCCCACCGCAGCGGTGTCGTATTCTGAGAATTTATATTTTCCATAATTTTCGCTGAAAGTGTTCTGAATAGTGTCCCACAACTGACGGATATCGCTGTTAAGAAATAATCTGCCCAACTTTTCATCAAACTGCGCCCCCAGCTCTCTTTCTATTTCCGCAAGGGCCTGCTGTACAGTCATTGCATCTCTATAGGTCCGTTTTGACGTCATTCCATCGAAACTGTCTGCCAGTCCCACAATTTTGCCTGCCAACGGTATCTGCTCGCCCACCAAACCCTGTGGATATCCTTTGCCGTCGATCCGCTCATGATGGCATAACACACCCGGCACGATGTCACGCATCTGCTTTATTGCGCCTAAGATGTCAGCTCCTATAGAAGGATGTCTCCTTATGTGCTCTCGCTCCTTCTCGGTCAGCCTGCCTCGCTTGCGCAGCACCGACTCGTCTATTCCAATTTTGCCTATATCGTGCAGCAGTCCGGTCAGATAAATCCTGTGTATTTGTTCCTGCTCTAACGGCTCTATCTCGGCAAGTCTCTCAGCGATCCATCTTGAGATAAACGCAACCCTTTCCGAGTGACCATGAGTATATTTATCTTTCGCATCAATACTGCTGGTGAGCGCTTTCAACGAACCTATAAATAACTCTTTGAGGTCCTTAAAAAGCGTGCCGTTTTCGATAAACACGGCACATCCGCTGGCCACTGAGTTAAACAGTTTTACATCAGTGCTGTCGAAATCCGGTTTGTCGATTCTATTTACGGCAACCATCAGCCCTATTACATAGTCGCCGGTTTTAGTTTTTTGGGCAATCTGCGAATCCCTTTTTTCTTTGCCGCATAAAGGCACCGCTATAATATTTCTTATATTGCTCGGCCAATCATATTTGAAAGGAGAATCCACCTCGCTATCCAGAAGGGCCTCTTTGCCGTTGTTTGTTTCGTCAACCAGTCGGCTGTGCAGAAGAGCCTTCATCCGCTCATCTATATCTATTAATCCAGACCCGGCAGCAATAACCAGCTTTTTGTCATTTTCTACGGTCCTTTCCAACAGTATGGCAATACCTTCTACGAAAACAACATCAGTTAAGCTGTCACAAGCCATCTGCAAAAAGCTGTTGTCCTGCTTGGTGACCTTCATATTTGTGCTCAGATTGTGGAGCAAGACGAGCTCCTCGTACGTCAGCGCCAGTTCACTGCTGAGCTTTTCAAGCTGCTGCTCAGCCTTAAAAGAATTCTGAAAATTCTCGACTAAAAGCTCAAGCATCTCACCAAAAATCGTATCAGTTATATCTCGTTGAGCAGTATCAATAACGCGTGACGCACGATTGCCCAAATCAATCAATGCCACTCCGAGAATTTCGTTTTTCTGCTTTAGTCCGTAAGGACTCCCTAGGAGAACAGCCGCCAAAACCTCATTTTCCTGGCCAAACCGAAATACCTTCATGCCAGTGCTACCTGCCCGCCGTACACTCTGGGCAGGCGGGTCAGAACCATTTCCGGTGGCTCCTAATTCGCTTATCTGTCTTAGAAGCTCATTTCCTTCGACCGCGCTGTCCACAGGACGCCTCTCTGCGGAGACATGGTTTTGATTTAATCCTCCGAGAGCGGATCTGCCGACTTCGATTAACTGCTGAGTGTCCGATTGGAAAACACCGCCCTCGCACAACAGGATAAGCTCGTTATGAACATCACAAACTGCAAAATTGAAGCCGTACTTATTTATCCTGCCACCGAACCTCTTCAATTCAAGTATCTGTGACGGGCTTAAATTCTTGACGTCTATACTTATCATAAGCTGGAAAACTCCCTAATTTATTGCGGAGTTATTCTCTCCTGTATATCATAGGTTCTGCTGACTTACTGCTATGTTGTGCAGAATATCCTCTATATGTCCCAGCAGCTCTCTTGGACTAAACGGTTTGCTGAGACACTGCGCTATCTGCAAGTCTTTCTGTTGTTGTTGCGAAATAGCAAAGTTTCTGGCGGTCAATAAAATTACTGGTATATTTTTGGTCTGTTCACATTGTCGTAGTTTCTCGGCAAGCTCCAAACCCGTCATAACCGGCATTTGAAAGTCCGTAACGATGACATCCGGTTTTGCTTCGCAGGCCAGCTCAAAAGCCTCAGCACCGTTGTCAGCAGATATAACCTCATAACCGTTATTGCGAAGCTTTATTGCCACCACGTGCACTATATGTATTTCGTCATCCACTACCAAAACTTTCTTTTCAGCCATTTTTATACCTCCCCACCAGATTAATGTTAATCCGCCTCGGCGGACCAGAAAACAGAAATCAGAATTTCTCTTGTCTGTCCTCTGTCTTCTGCTCTTTCATACGGCCTCGACTGCTTGCCTCGTTGCTAAAGGCAGCTCAAAACCAAAGGTGCTACCCACGTTTGGCTCGCTTATGACAAAGACCCGGCCGTTATGAACTTTTTCGATTATTTGTTTAACTAAATTAAGTCCTAAACCTGTTCCTTTTGCCTGTTTATTGTTTGCACTAACTCTGTAAAACTTATCAAAAACATGCTCGATTTCATCTTTTGGAATTCCAACTCCCGTATCAGTCACTGTGACCTGCGCTAGTCCTGCTGTTTCATTTACAGCAGTCTCAATCTTAACCTTTCCTCCACGCTTAGTGTACTTAACCGCATTACTAAGCAGATTGACAATGACCTGAGAAATCATATCCTTGTCCGCATATACGACGTCATAAATGATCGGAGTCTGTGTGACAATTTCAATATTCTTTTCGCCGGCTGTGCTTTTGATCATCTGCAATTGCTCTTCTATCACTATCGTCAAGCTAACCGGTTTCCTATCTATCTTTATCAAACCAGACTCGATGCGCGAAACATTCAAAATATCGTCTATCAGACGATTCAATCGTTTTGACTGCTGTTGAATCACCGAATACATTTTCTTTCTTGTCTGCTCATCGTCGGCTTCACCGTCATCAAGCATTTCTGAGCAAGCTGTGATAGAGGCAAGCGGTGTTTTTAATTCGTGTGAGACGTGACTTACGAAATCATTTTTCATTCTCTGAATTTCTTTTTCCCTTGTAATATCGTGCAAGACTGCTACAACCCCGCAAATCTGCTGTCTGTCATCATAGAAGCAAGAGATAATGCAATCGAAAATTTTCGGCCTTTCGGCCTCCGAAAGGAGTCCATAGGACTGCGAAAATTCAATTTCATGTCTGGTTGCTTCTACTTTATTCTGCCTGCTCCGGCGAAGAAAATGCACCAATTCACTTTTATCAGAGGATATAAGAGAATCAATGGGCTTGTACTGGGAATTTGCGAAGTCAAAATTAAAAAGTTTTCCTGCGGCTTCGTTAGCCATCAACAACCTGTCATACTCATCAACTACAATCACCGCATCGTGAAGGCTGTATATAATAGCTTCGGTGTTGCCTTTTTGTCTTCGCGACAATTGTACCTGGATTTGCAGGTCCTTAAGCCGTTCTCGGAGCTGCTTTAAAAGGCTGGAATAACTTTTAACGCGACCATCAATCGCTTTGCTTAGCTCATTTATTAGCGGATTAACATTCGGACCGACAACAATGGGCTTGTCGGCTCTTAGCGCTTTAACCATGGATGTGATTGCCCGAGCTAATTTTATCCAAAACCAGCACAGCCAAATCACGCCCACAGTCCCTACTAAATATGCGCTAATGCACAATATTCCATACCAACTGTTCTGCCCTATTGCGATGCCAGGATCTTGCCACCCGATAAGGCCTGCCACTTCGGCACAAGCTGCTGCAAACAGACTGCATGCCACAATAGCTGTGACTATCACATATGTGTTCTTTCCAAGTTTCAAATCAAAAACGCTCCTCGATTCTCAATACTGGATACTCGATACTCGTCGAGTGACTAAAGTGAGCTAAAGTTAAGGTTCATAACTTTAGGCACTTTAGTCACTTCAAACTTTAGGCACTTTAATTCCGAGCATCAATCATTGCAAAATCACTTATCTTCTCCGCCAATTAGAGGCCTCCTGCTGTTCGATAGCTTCCAGCATAGTTCTCTCCATCCTGTCGGCATCCTCTGGGCTGGTTTCAGAAATAATCCTTTCTTTCAGCCGTATCGCCTCCAGATATGTCGGACGAAGTTCGAGAACTACTACCAGCTCTCGCATCGCAGATTTGTTGTCACCCTGGAGATAGAATTTGACGGCTTTTGCATAACGGTCTTCTATCAACCTCGTTCTGCTGACCCACTGCAATTCATCCTTAGCACCAACTCTTTTACGAGCAATATCTACCGCTCTCGCATCGCCAAGCGTCTCTTTCGGCTCTCTTACGATATGGGGCGTAAGTATAACTATCACTTCCTGGCGTACGTTGTTATCAGTGGTGCCTCTGAACGCAGCCCCAATAAGTGGCAAGTCACCAAGCAAGGGAATCTGCGAACGCGTGGTCGTTACGGCATCTCTGAACAAACCCCCTATCACAATAGTTTCGCCATCCTTAACCATAATGTTGGTTGTCAATTCTGCTGTAGTTTTAGTCGGGATACCTTGGGCGTCAAGGTCGCCGGAACTGTCCTGCGGGTAGATTTCCATACGAACGTAACCATCATTAGCTATGTAGGGTCTGAAGGAAAGCTTCGTTCCTGTATCGAGGAAGCTGACCTCTCCGACAGTAGCCTGTCCGCTGGCATCAATAGTAGTTCTGTCTCTGTATCCAATACTTTTTCCGATAAATACTGTTCCGGACTGCTTGTTCAATGCGAGAATCTTGGGATTTGCAAGAATTGTGATATCAGTTATAGTTTCCAACGCGTTTATGAATCCCGCCAAATTACCACTAGTTATACCGATTCTCAGCCCGCCGGTTGCTAATTTGGCAAAGCCAAAACTTTCCATTGCTGTTCCGTCAACTCCGGAGGCTATTTGGGCGATGGGCGTGGTTGACTCCTTACCTCTATCAACCGTATTACCTGTAGCATAATCTTCCGTTGCTGAGGTACCTTTCAAACTGACTCCATTAAGCAAGTTCCAGTCAATCCCAAATTCCATTCCCTCGGTCAAGGTGGCACTTAGAATGGTCGCCTCAATCAAGACCTGTTGAGGTCTGACATCAATCGAGGCTATCAGTTCTTCTGCCTTGGAAATGTTTTCAGGGTAGTCATAAATCACAATGGTATCGTGAAGTGCCATACTGTTGCCGCCGGTATCTCCCCCAACACCTTCTTTACCTGCCGAGATACCCACTTCGGCTTTGGTGCTTTCCTGTATAATTCCAGCTTTACTGAGCACCGGTGAAGTGAGCTTTTTGGCCTCTTCGGCGGTAATGTAGTACAACGTGAACACCTTGTATATCATTCGCGACTGGTCTTCCTTGAGCGCTTTGTATTCCTCAGCGGTATAGACTTTGATGAAATTGTCTTGCTGCTCATATTTGAAGCTGTGTCCCAGGATAGCTTCCAGCGCTTGCTCAAATGTCACATCATAAAGATTAGTGATCGTAATCAATCCATCCACTTTTGGTGATGGCACAATGTTAGTCTGATAACGAGCCCCCAAAAAATTAAGCGCATCACGTATTCCCCAGTCCTTCTTGAAAGAGATCGACTGAATCTTCACGGTTGTGGAGGTATCAGCCAATGATAACGAAGCCGACTCACCTGTACCCTGTATTCCTTCAGCGTCACCTACATCACCGCTATTTTGGATTGGGTTTTGGCTTAGATAATTTTCGATTGGGCCCTTATCATTACCACCAACTGCGATCGCCACCATCAAAGCTAACAAAAAGGCGTTTGTGAACAGGTACTTCAGTATTTTGATTTTACTGCTCGATATTTTTTTGCCACGCATATTTCAACTCCCATCTTTGTTACAAACTCCACTTTGCAAAAATTTGCAAAATGTCATATTTCAAACACATCAAATGCACTTCTCAATCTGTTCAATCTGTTCCATCAGTTACTGGAATAAGTTTTATCTCTACTTCTACTTTACCACAGCTTATAACTACGAGATTTTTTTCAATTCGAACTACTTCACATTCAAACGAATCCTGTCCATCCTTTAGTGAAAATTTATCCCCCATTGACAGTAATCTGCCATTGATAAACGCGCGGGGATTTCGGCCCAGCTCTATTGCCTCCAGCTTTAGGCCGGCACGTATTAATCGTGAGCGTAAGCTCACCGAGTTCCGGACGCTCCTGCCTGCTTGGCCTTTAGAGGCTAAGTATTTTCCTTCCGGAATAAAACCTTTCCATTCATTCGGATCAAAAAAGTCTTCGGTAATTACGTCATTACGTCCCTGGATTTGTGGCAATTCGATAAAAGATATTTTTATACGTGAATTTTCCTGCTCTTTCTGGTCCTGCTGCTTAGCTGTCAAAGCAGCTTCAGCAGCTTTTGGTGCTTTTTTTGCAAATAGTTTGATCCACATAAAGACCATCAACGCAATAAGGCACAGAGCAAATATGGTCTTTTTCTTCTCTGCAGCCAACTGATTAAAAAGTCTATTAGTCCCGTTACTAATGTTTTTTAAATTCTGTTTCATATCTTCTCGGTCTCGTCAGAATAGTTTTTGCCTGGCTAAACCCCGTGAGAAATTTCCCCAATTTCTTGTATATTTGACAATCTTGAATTTCCAACGGTGTCAACTTCCGACCTATAATAAATGACAGCGTTTGTCTCCATATTAACTTCGCCACTGAAACTGCCATCGTTTACGAGCTTAACCCGCTCGATGCGAACCAGCCTGTCCAGCCTTTGCAGTTTTTTGTAGAACTCGAAGACTTGAATTAATCTACCTTTACACCGCATGTTTATCGGTATGCAATTTAGGTCATCGGTTTTTATCTCACTTTGGGGAGCAATGACCTGCTCTTTCAGGTTGTGCTCGGTCATCAAATTAGCCAACTGTTGCAAAAACATTCCAAGAGCTCTTTGCTCGGGTACATTTACCTCAAAGTTTGAAGCTGCCTGCTGTAAATTCTCCATTTTCTCTATAAGCACAGGTAGCTGTCTGCTGCCTATTGTTCCTTTATCAATTGCGATTCGCAGTGCGGATTTTGTCTGCTTTACAGCCGTCATTGTTTTGTGTAATGGCAGACAGCCGAGCCATATAAAATCGACCACCAACATGACAGCCACAATACAAATTAGCACCTGTTGTTTTTTCCAAAAGAGCAACACTATACTCTCCGCCTTTCTTTGTTCGTCTAAGGCCGAATCTAACGATTTTTGCCCTGCCGGCTATCCATAAAATCAGAGTTTCTCCTGGCGATAATTTGCCAGGTAGCAGCTTATCTCAAACTCGCTTACCTGGAAATCTTCTGCACTGTTTGTAGAATTAGCAGGTATCTGTAGCGTTCTGTTTCGGCAGATTGATGGATAAACCAGACAAAAATACGGTGAATCTTCTAATTTGCGTACCAAAGCCGCCAAGTCGCTGGAATCCGCCGCTATACCATTCATCACCACTTTGAAACGGACATTGCCGAGCGGTCCGCCTGCGGCGGATCTCTTGTCAAGCTCAGAGCCGACCACTCTAACGACCGAACCACTGTCTGTTTTGGATGGTTGTCTGTCTTTGAACTTTTCAGCGATGAGCTCTACTTTGTCGAGCACTATGTTTTCACCAATCAAAAAGCTCATCTCAGCTAAGACATTAGCTACGTCAATTTTAGAGTTGATTTGGCCGATGATATGTGCTTTTTTCTGTAATTCTGTCAGCTCGTTCTTAATTTTTGTGAACTGTTTTGATGCATTTTGTACGTCCGACCGATCCGACGCCATTTTAGCAAGTTTAGCTGTTGCCGTTGAAATAGAATTCAGGGAGACAAAAATCCACACCATCATTACACTAAACATGCAAGCCAGAGCTATGTACTGTGTACTGTACCTAAACTTCCGGCGTCTGCCGCTTTTATACCACTCTGGAAGAAAATCAATCTCATTCATAATTATCAGAACATTAAAATACGTTTTCTTGCATTTTGTGAGCAGCCGATTCGTTGGTAGTGCCGCTGAAGCCCTTGAGGCTCAGTCCTACAGCTACCGCCCACTCACAAAGCAAACCCTGCTTGTTACTACCAAGATTTATGCTCATCTTTTCGCTCGGCAAATCAAAACCTTTCAACGGCTGAGCCACATCTATCTCAATCTTTAGCTGCTGTCTTAAAACATCGAGCAAAACATTTTCGTACGCTTCTCCTCCGCTAAAAACAAGCCTCTCAACACGCTTACCCCTGAATGTCACCGTATAGTATCTAAAACACAGTGATATCTCCCTTGCAAGCTCTTCAGCAACTGTGGTTATAGCATTGACCATCGCCCGTTGCGTAGAGGCATCAAGCTGCTGTTTATCCGCTGCTGAGGCTTGTTCGCCGGAGCTTGTTTGCCTCTCCGGCTGGTTTTCCGTCATTCTAAGCCTACCCCGCAGTATCTTAGCCTCATCGATGCCGATACCTAATCTTGCTGCAATTTCACGATTGAACCTGTTTCCTCCAACCGCTATTTGCTTAACGAAGCAGATTTCTCCCCCCCGGCCGAACACCACCGTAGTAAAGCTGCTGCCTATATCCAAAAAAATCACCGTTTGCTCTTTGTCCTCCTGACGCCTCAGCGACCTCTCGAAGCACCTGAACAATGCACATGGAATAACATCTATTGCCACGGGCCTTAGTTGAGCCGCTTCAAGCATTGCTATATGGCTCTTTATCGTTTCATCATCCGTAGCAAAAAGTATCAGCTCATTCTTAACCTCATCGCCGTGCATGACACTGCCGGCAATTATGTAGTTAATTGCATCCCTATCCGGATCCAGCCTGAAACGGTGGGCGGCTTCCCTTTTTAAGGACTGCTCAATCTGGGGCGGCTCCGTCTCCGACAATCGCAGAGAGGTTATTTTTACCCTTTCATTCGGCAGACATGAGACGACGTTTCTTCCGTGAAACTTACCCTCCGCCAACATCTGCTTTACAGAGGAAATAATAAACCCTTCTCTTTCTTCGCTATTGCCATTTATATCAGCGTCAATACGAGTTTCATCTGCTGCAATGACGGCGAACCGGCCTTCATTGATTGCTAACTGAATCATCTTTATAGAATTATGACCAATGTCCAGTCCAATCGGCCGCACACTTCGTGATCTAATGTTCCAGCTTATCATCTTCCTTTCACCTCATCATTCAGTAATTGAGATATATCCTGTAACAGCCTTTATAGAAATCGTCTTAGTAAACCCATCCGCCTGCAGCTCGATACTACCTTCATTAAGAAGCGGGCTTTTCGAACCTCCTGTCCCACTATAAGGGCTGCCGAGATAATCAAACGTAATCGTCTGGCTGGGGTCGGCATCGAAATCGGCATTAACTATATCAACCCTGTCCAGCCTGCTGTCGC
>CAZVWH010000077.1:0-13539 GCA_964631175.1 uncultured Pirellulales bacterium
TTTTTGACACGGAATTACACCGATTTACTTAGCGATGATAATAATTTTTGATTTTCATTGTTGGATTTTAGAAGTAAAAATGTCTGGGGTGATACCCGATACGCGATGCTGGATACTCGATACTCAAATGTCAATCCTGGATGCTCGACAATAAATGTATGAGTCCTAATACCTAAGATACTTAGGTATTCTTGTCATTTGAGGAATTTTTATTTGAATAAACCCGGATTTCACAGACTTATTTTTTATGCTTAGCCCCGCAATTTATTGCGGGGTTTATTATTGGTGGTTTAATCAGCCACAGAGAATTTTAACCACGGATTTCACGGATTGACACGGATTTTTTTAGCCCCACCACCCCTGGCCTGAGCGCGGTCGAATGGCTGTGGGTGGGGTTCTTCTTTTTGCCACCTGCGGTGCCGGTCAATAAAAAACCACGCAATTGCAGATATAAATACTCTTTTTTTGCCACAGAGGACACAGAGAGCACAGAAATTTATATTGTTTAGCCCCACCACCTGTGGGTGGGGTGTTTCTTTTTGTCACCTGCGGTGCCGTTCAAAAAAACACGCAATTGTGACATAAATATTCCGGTTAGCCGGGAATTCAGCCTTGCAGTGTTCTGCAAAAGGGAATATTGTCTTTTAGAATAGTCTTTGTAAAATAGGATGGAATAATAAAACATTAATAATCAGGTAAACAAATATCCCAAGAGGTCAATATATGGAGGTACCAGATAAAAGGAAAAACGAAAAATTAGGGGCCTACGCGGAGAGGCTAGCCGAATTATATTGCAAGAACGAAAGTGTTGAGAAACGTAAGATTAAGGGTCAGTTTTTTACTCCTGCACAAGTAGCAAGATTTATGGTGGATATGTTCAATATAAACAAACGGCAAATAAGATTACTCGACCCAGGCGCAGGAGTAGGAATGCTTTTTGCCTCCTTTTGCGATAGATTAACAGGATATAGCAAATCTTTCGAGTTAATGGTCGATGCTTATGAGAACGATCCGAAACTTCAGCCTTTCCTGAAGGCTGTTTTAGAGTCATGCAAGAAAACGCTTGGTGCCAAGGGAACCAACCTAAAGTATCGTATCTATAGCCGGGATTTCATTTTGGAGAATGAGGCATATATGAATAAGAATGGCCTCTTTTACGGAAAAGAAGAATCGCTTCTTTACGATTTTGCAATTGCAAATCCACCTTATTACAAACTGAACAAAAATTCCCCGCACGCTGCTATTATGAGAGACTGCGCTTGTGGACAGCCTAACATATATACTTCTTTTATGATGATCTCGGCAAATATGTTGAAGCCCGGAGGAGAAATGGTGTTCATCACACCAAGAAGTTTTTGTTCTGGTCTTTATTATAAGAAGTTTCGGCGATGGTTTTTAGATAATGTTAAATTATCACATGTTCACGTATTCGAGTCACGCAATGAGATTTTCGACATAGACAAGATATTACAGGAGAACATCATACTTAAAGCCGAGAGAAAGGATGGAAAAGCAAATCGGGGGAAAATGGTCATATCTACAACTAAGAACAAGCATTTTAGCAAAATGAAGAAACTAACTTTTTCAGACCCGAAGCTGCTCATCAATAATAGCGAAGAATCCTTTATAAAATTACCCTGTTCGCCCATTGACATTGCTGTTTTGAACGTAGTAGATAAATGGCCCTTCAAGTTAAGGGATTTAGGCTTAGAGATTTCAACAGGGCCTGTGGTTCCTTTTAGGGCCAAGAAATATCTTATCCTGAAATCCACAAGTAACGGGAAATCAGTGCCTTTGTTGTGGATGCACAATATGAAAGGTATCAAAACGATATGGCCCGAAAATAAGAACAAAAAGTCTATTGCTATCAAAGTAACAGAAAATAGTAAGAAGTTATTGTTGCCAGTCAAAAATTATGTCCTTGTAAGGCGATTCAGTTCAAAAGAAGAACCTCGCAGGTTACATTCGTCGGTTTTTTTAGAATTAGAATTCCCACACGAAGCGATTGGCATTGAAAATCATTTGAATTACATTCACAAACCGGGTAGACATTTGTCTGTTAATGAAGCATATGGTATATCGGCAATTCTGAACACAGCAATAGTGGATAATTACTTCAGAACCCTTAACGGCAATACGCAAGTCAACGCAACAGACATAAGGAGCCTTCCTTTCCCTTCAATAAAGGATGTTAAAAGAATAGGGCAGGTTGTTCGTAAAAAGTTGGATAGTGAGACAGAATTTGACCTGGATAAATCAGTGGGAGTCGTATTGGGTATAGATAAAAATTTAATAGATATGCTGCATAAATAAATCGATGACTATGAGCAAAATAAGCGATGCCATTGAAATTTTAAAAGCTCTGGGATTACCAAAGGCACAGCAGAATAAAAGGTCGGGTTTGACATTGCTGGCTTTGCTTGATCTAAAAGAAAGCAACAAATGGTCAGCGAGTAAGCAAAGAAGCATAAGAATCCATGACATTCTTGAGTTTGTTCTGACTACTTATGGTAAACAGTATGCCGAAAATACGAGAGAAACGATAAGGCGACAAACACTACATCAGTTCGAACAAGCAGGTATAGTTGAAAAAAACCACGACGACCCTCAGAGACCTACTAACAGCCCCCTCACCGTTTACTCAATCGAAAGCGATACGCTTGAGGTAGTAAAAAAATACGGCACTCTTGGTTGGAATTCTGCTGTAAATAAGTGGGTGAAACGAAGGGGAAAGCTGATTGACAGGTATGAGAAACGTCGAAAAAAATATCTTATATCCGTGGATTTGCCTAGAGGCTCTTCGGTGGATTTTTCTCCAGGTAAACATAACAAGCTTCAGGTTCAAGTGATCACCGAATTTAGGGTAAGATTCTGCTCAGAAACATCCGTTGTTTATGTTGGTGATACGGCCAGGAAGTTGCTGCACGTGGATAAAAAACTGTTGAAGAAGTTAAGAATACCGCTTACGGAACATGACAAACTCCCCGATGTCGTCCTTTTTGACCAGAAAAGAAGCGTTCTTTTTTTAATAGAAGCCGTCACAGCACATGGCCCTTTGTCTCCCAAGAGACAAATAGAATTGGAACGCACACTTAAATGCTGTAATGCCAAAAGAGTCTATGTAAGCGCATTTCCAGGTTTCGCTGAATTCAAGAAACATATCAACAATATTGCTTGGGATACCGAGGTCTGGATAAGCGACAAACCGGACCATATGATTCACTTTAATGGTCCGAAATTTTTTACTGTCTATAGCAACAAAAAGTAGAGTTCAACTATATCATAAGGAACCATATAGAAAGTCACTTCTCCTGATAAATTGACAGGACAAAAGGCAAATCCTTTACAGTTGCTTTTATCATACCAAATCCGTTTCAAATATTTTGTTGAAATTATCAAAATAGCAGCATAAAATAAGTTTAGTCCTTTAGGTGTTTACCAAGTGGGATATTGTTTTTCTTGTATCACGGTGGTCGGCTTCGCCTACCTCACGGGCTGAAGCGTTTTGTATAGCTCTGCCACAGGTACGGAGGATGGCCCAGACCAGAACGCAGTAAATTAAAACGGGTATCCCGGAAGATATATTCATAGAAATCCGAAATTCTAATCCTTCGACTTGGTTCGACTTCGCTCACCACAGGTCGCTCAGGACAGGTATTAAAATCCGAAATTCTAATCCTTCGTAGTTCCAGCTTTATCCTTCGTAGTTCCAGCCTTCGCAGCCGCTTCGGCGGAGTAGGCACTACGGAGAATGGACTTCGCAGTCCCTTAGGGAAGTAGGCACTACGGAGAACGGACAAATTCAAATGAATAAAATCTAAAAATTCAAAACAAGGGACGTCGTACTGCTACAGATTATGTGTGAATATGGAAATGGTGCGAAATATCGCACCCTACATGCTGCCAGATTCGTGTTTTTGGTACTTTTCTGATTGATTTTCAAAGAATACCTAAGTATCTTAGGTATTGAGACTCGAACACTTGGTATCAAGTATCTATAATCTTATACTAAATAAGGATTCATCAGTCGGTAAGAATACCTAAGTTTCTTAGGTATTAATAATAATACTTTTATGTACGTTTATACAGAGTCGAGTCCCGTATGATAGGCATGTTGTTTGACCATGCGGTTAATAATCATGTTTAACCCAATGGGAGCAGTGGATTCCCGTTCCTTCGACCTTGCTCAGGACAGGTTTCACGGGAATGACAGACCCCCAGGCAAGCCTGGGGGCTAAACAATCATACAACCTACATCATTCACCCCCGCGTCTTCCTGTCGCCTGACTCTGCGACTCACGTCGCATGACGTGGCAGCAGGGAAGACAGGAGCGGGGGCAAATTGCTAATGTTTATGACTTGTGTTTTTCTGCTGATCCTGCGCATAAGGCCGGTCAGGACTCTGCCAGGCCCAATCTCGTAAAACTGTTCCACGCCGTCAGCTAAAAGCTGCTCCATACATTTTTGCCAGTAAATCGGGCTGGTCAATTGCTTTGTTAAGCCCTCCACGATTTTTTCAGCACTTGTGTAGTACTCTGCATTTATGTTGGCAATAACTTTAATATCGACCGGCTTTGAAATTTTACAATTTAATAGAGCTTTATGAAGCTCATCCGCTGCGCTGGACATCATTTCGGTATGAAAAGCACCGGCTACTTCCAGCCGAACCGCTTTTATCGCGCCATATTTTGGTGCTAATTCTTCCGCCCGCTTGCAGGCTGATTTGCTGCCACTTATCACAATCTGGCCAGGACAATTAAAATTGACCGGTTCGACAAGCTCACGGCTGGCCGGTTCGACAAGCTCACGGCTGGCCGGTTCGACAAGCTCACGGCTGGCCGGTTCGATAAGCTCACCCTGACTTGCTTCGGCACAAAGCTGCCGAACTTTTTCCTCGTCAAGGCCAATTATACTAACCATTGCACCTTCGGTGGCCTCTGAGGCTGCCTGCATGGCCTGGCCGCGTTTCTGTACTAAAATAAGCGCATCCTCAAAACTAACCACACCTGCTGCATATAGAGCGGTATATTCGCCGAGACTGAGACCTGCTGTTATATCGGGTTTTATACTGCTAAAGGGAGGATTCGTTTTCAGAACCTCTAAGATAGCAGCAGATGTCACAAAAATTGCGGGCTGTGAAACGGTCGTAGTATTTAGCCCCTCTGGGGGTCCCTCAAAGCAGATCCTTCGTAAATCGTATCCGATGATTTTGTTGGCCTGTTCATAAATCTTAGCTGCTACATGGAAAGACTGGGCGATTTTGGCGCCCATCCCTACCTCTTGAGCACCTTGTCCCGGAAATAAAAAAGCAGTCTTCATGATTCGTATCTCGTACTGAGTCGTGGGTTACGCAATACGCAATACGCATGACGCAATACGAACAATTATAACTGAATTACGCTTGAGCCCCAAGTCAATCCCGCACCGAAAGCCACGAAAATCACGATATCGCCTTTCTTGACTTTACCCTCTTTGACACACCCATCAAAAGCCAGGGGCACCGACGCTGCGGACGTATTGCCAAATTCGCTGATATTTATATAAACCTTTTCGCTGGGAAATCTTAGCCGCTTGGCTGCAGATTCAATAATCCTTCCGTTCATCTGGTGTGAAATCAGCATCTTAATATCATCGACGCTCAAGCTACAACGCTCAAGGCACTCGGTAACGGTTTCGACAATCCGCCTAACCGCTTGTTGGTAAACCTCTCTACCCTTGATTTCCATATAAATTTTTTTCGGGTCGTCTAATTCTTTGTGCGCTGGATAGCGAGAGCCATACGCCTGGCAATTCAGCGCTTCCCAGCAATCACCATCCGAAGATAGGGTACTATATATAATTCCCTTGCAATCATCATTAGTGTTCGCAGGTCGGGACTCAAGCACGACGGCTCCTGCGCCGTCTCCAAAAAGAATACAGCTTGTCCGGTCTGTCCAGTCGGTAATCTTGGTCAAGGTCTCGGCCCCTATTACGAGAGCATTTTTGTATCGACCACTCTCTAAGAACTGCTGCACAATCGACAGGCCATAGATAAAACCGCTGCAAGCAGCGGCTAAATCGAACACCCACGCTTTTTTTGCCTGTAGAGAGCGCTGTACAAAAGACGCCGTGGAAGGGAAAACCATCTCAGGCGTGATAGTAGCCACAATAATAATATCAAGCTCGGCGGCATCGAGCTTTGCATCGGCTAAAGCTCTTTTGGCCGCCTCTGTGGCTAAAAGTGCGGTAGTTTCATCGTCAGTAGTAATGTGTCGAACCTTGATGCCCGTCCGGGTCGTGATCCATTCGTCCGTAGTATCCACCATCTTCGCCAAGTATTCATTTGTTATTAACTTTGCCGGCACAAACGAACCACATCCTGCAATAACAGCGTGATAAGGGCGGGCCGGCTCCTCAATTGATTTGTGCATCAGTTGTCCTTACGCTAGATTCTCTTAGACGTTCCATTATCTTATCGTTTATTTTCTTAGTGTGGTATTTCTTAGAGGCTAAAATAGCGTTTCTAATTGTTCTGCTTCGGCTCGTACCGTGACATATCAGTGCAGCACCGTTAACACCTAAGAGCAGTGCCCCACCATATTCATTGTAATCGTATTTCTTATAAATTCGTGTAATTACAGGCTTAAATTCCAGAGCCATCGGGACCTTCTCCTGGATAAGCTCATCTTTTATCGCCTTAAATAGACCATCAACCAGGCCTTCGGTAAGTTTCAAAACTACATTGCCGACAAATCCTTCACAAACAGCAACATCACATATACCCCTGAAGATGTCCCTGCCCTCGATATTGCCCACAAAATTCATATTCGGATTAGACTTCATCAGCTCTCGTGCTTTTTTTACTACCTCGTTGCCTTTTGCATCTTCTTGGCCTATGCTCATTAAACCGACTCTGGGATTTTCCACCTTCAGCAAGTGTTTGGAATATAAGCTGGCCATCACTCCATATTGATAGAGGTTGATGGGCTTACAAGCAATATTCGCCCCTACATCGCATATAGTCACCGGCCCTTCGGGAGTGGGAAATACAACTGCTATTCCAGGCCGATTAACACCGGGTAGATTCCGCATTCGCATTTGGAAAGCGGCGACACAGGCCCCGGTATTACCTGCTGAAATGACTGCATCTGCCTGGCCTCTCTTGGCTAACTTGGCGATGACTCCTATCGAGCTTTTGGGTTTTCTTCGCAGACTCTCGATCGGCGTCTCGTCCATACCAATGACATCAGGAGCGTCCACAATCTGAATTGCAACAGGACGTTGTTTAACAGAAGGCAATCGTGATTCTATAGTTTCTTGTGGCCCGACGAGGATCAGCACATCGTCTGTATCGAGCAGCTCTACAGCCTCCTGTGCACCGGCAACAATCTCATCCGGTGCATAGTCACCTCCCATTGCGTCAATTGCGATCCGCATTGTTAGCTACTCTCCTCCTTGCCAAGCTTTAATGTGATTCTTGGATTAACGTAGCCACAATTTTCGCACGCTGCGTGAGGCAGCTTTGCGTGACCGCACTTTACGCAGAGAGAATAATTCACAGCCTTGAGCCGATGATGGCTTCGGCGTGTATGTGTTCTGCTTTTACTCGTCTTTTTCGTTGGCAGCATTATTAAACTCCATATTGTCTTTGAAAATAAAGCTGACCGACAAATGGCTCAGCAGATGCCGAAAAACAATCCTCATAGTTAAACACATGCGTCTTGTCAAGTCAAATTTAACTTTATACAAACATGTCCGGTTAAGGGCTTTTTCCAGGTTTATACTCACATCTCAGGAGTTAAATTTACTGTTTTATTGCCGTGACGATGCTAT
Organism: uncultured Pirellulales bacterium; assembly: GCA_964631175.1. Classification (GTDB taxonomy): domain Bacteria; phylum Planctomycetota; class Phycisphaerae; order Sedimentisphaerales; family Anaerobacaceae; genus CAZVWH01. The sequence goes on from CAZVWH010000077.1 coordinate 7,813, forward strand.
ACAAAAGGAATTAGTGTTGAAAACAGGATCAAAATGTTATATAAACGAGACATGTTTTTATCCTATTTTTGCCTTTGTTGTAAATATTGACTGTGATAAAATAATTTTCACGTGTAAAATATATACAGGTAAGCTGATTTCTTATGGCACGAAAAAGAAAAAAAAAGGCTTTATACGAGGTGATGACCAAAACTCGGCTTAAAACAAGTGCCGGGAAAAAGATAGAGCCCTTGCGCCGGCAAGAGAGCGAAAAAGAGCAGCCATCCGAGATGACGAGCGATACGGCTGTACCTGAAAACTCAGCAATGTGGTGGAGAAGGCCTAAACTAATTCGGCTCAACGCCGGCAGAATAGATATTTCACTGCCGTACGAACTTGCAATTGCACTGGTTTTGGGAATGGTATTTTTGATTTTAGTAGCCTTTCGGCTCGGCCAGCTCGAACAAAAAATAGCCAATACAGCCGGTCAGGTACAGACAGATACAGAAGAAAATCCTACGGTGATTTCTCGGTCCGAAGCCAGTCTAAAACCTTTATCAGGCGAAAGATTATCACCAGCCGAGGAGGAATTCAGGCCAGCCGATACACAGGGCGACCACGTAATTGTTTTGGTTCAATATTATAGAATGGCAGATTTGGTGCCGGTAAGAGAGCACTTTGCACAGAACGGCATAGAGACACAAATTGTGCAGGAAGCCAATTGGTATTTCCTGATTACGAAGGATAAATATCAAAATCCGAAGACGCCTGGCACCGACGGATACAAAGCTAAACAGAGAATTATAGAAGTTGGAGCTAAATATGAAGGTAAAGCACCTGAGGGACGAGAGACTTTCGCGCCGAATTTCTTTCGAGATGCATACGGTAAGAAAATCAATTAGTTTAGGAAAGATTGTTGAATGTCTATTGATCGTACTTTGAAAATAAAAGGTGCTCTCAGCAGGCACAGAAACGTTTTGACGCGTGTTGAACGTATTGAGCGGTTAAAAGACGAAGAGCAATGGTCCGAAGGCGATTCTTTACTGGGTCTGCCGAAAGTTGCACATCGCAAGAGTCATACTGGCCGGAGAGCAAAGGAGGCTCCAGCAGAGCAAGCTGTGACTGAAGCTCCCGCCGCAGCCAAAACATCGGGGTCCGGGGCAGAGGAAAAATAAAGATATAATATGCCTCGGTTATTGCACTTTGTGCTGTTAGATAATCAGCAAAAGACAGTTGATGTTATGCGCATTTTTAGTGTTGTGTAGCATTGTTCTGTTGAAGACATTAGGCTTGGCTTCGTCATTGAGAGTGACCCGTCCTCCGTAGTGCCTGTTTCCCTAAGGCACTGTGTCCATCCTCCGTAGCAATGCTAAGCCGGAAGGGGTCCTGTGGACTGCGAAGGATGAAAAAGGCTGCAAGCTCTGCTACGGATGGTGGATACTTTGCAGAGTAGCATTTGTACTTTGGTAACCGTTCACACAGAAAATAAGGCGTTTTTGTGTCATTGCGAGGCCTTTAGGCCGAAGCAATCTCAAAAACGTACGATTTTAGATTGCTTCGCTTCGCTCGCAATGACAAAAATGCGGTTTTCCCGTGAACGCTTACGTACTTTGTAATTTTCCCCTCATTCATCATTTTATACCAATTATGATTAAATCTTGCGTTTCATATATTTGAGCCAGCTTGTGGATTCAATATTTATTGGCTCAGCAGCGCCATGAACTACATCAGATAACCCGGCAAAACGCTGAAATTAAGTACAATTGGTATTACCCCAACATATAAACGTGTATCAACACATATTAGCAGTTTCCGTTAGCAGAAACTGCTAATATCTAAAAATCATTCGATTGTATTATAGCAATTGTTATTACGTAACTTTGATTAGGTGTTCTTTGGTGATTATTACTACGTAAAGCGCGTACCTGTGGCAGTCCTATGGACTCTCCCACAAGGGACGCCTTACGGTGCTTGCGGAGAGCTACGCGCTTTACATATGCTATGTATGAGTATGAAAATATGGTTTGTATATTTAGAGTAATCGATTTGTAATGTCATTACCTGCCCGCATCAGTGTGTGGGATAAACTCCAGCAGGAATCCATTAAACTGCTATTTTCTGTCCCGCCACACCTCAACCGAGCTAGCCGAAATCAGGCGGATAAACCTCCGTTTCCTGTTCTTAATCTGTCTGATATTTTAGTGTCCACGCAGTGTTGCTCACGCCACTGCAATCTGATTTCCTGTACTACCGTGCGAAGTATCCACCATCCGTAGCAGAGCTTGCAGCCTTTGCAGTCCGTTAGGCAAGTAGGCACTTCCCAGAGTCACTTAGTTATGGCGGATATCGCTCGCATTTCCATCCTCCACTGTTTTTGCTTTCGCTAGCCTCCCCCGTTCTTGCTTTCGCAAGAAAGCGCAGCCGTGGCTTTCTACGAAGGCGGGTAAAGGGAAATTGTTTCTTGAGGTAGATATAATTGAAACATCTTTTGATGATTAACAAAAAATAATATAAGACGGCCGATAATAAAAGGGAAAATAAAGCGGTAAGAGTGCGTATAAAAAAGTCTTTAGGAAAAACTTGCATTTTATGCAAATATGCTAATCTATCCAAATTAACATTGCCGATATGGTTATCATAAATGGAGCCGTGATTGAAAGGAGACTAAAATCATGGAAACTATAACTGAGCAACGTATGGAGAGCAGGACTGATCTATCTTGGCCTGTTAGTGTTTGGTTGCCACAGGCTAAAAGATTCTTTAACGGTAGAAGCTCTAATATTAGCAAGATAGGCGTTTTTATAACAGTTCCTATGATGATGCCTATTCAGCCGGGCAATATTGTAGAAATCAATTTTCCAAGGACAACCGCTTTGGCCAAGCAAAAAGGCCAGTTTGCACGTATTAGAAGAGGTCGAGTAGTGAGAGTTGAGCGCAAAAATACGCTCAATGATGCGAGTATAGGCGTTGGTATTGCTTTCGAATAGATAAAAATCGGCTCTTGTTGTCTTTATCAGCAGTGATTGCGGAGAGACTGCAACTGTTAAAAAAACACGGGGCGATGAAAAAGCTGAGACTGATGACCACATTAATCATCAGTCTCATTTTTTTTTCGGGTAAGTGATACCGATTCAAAAATATGCGTGCTTCTGCCGGATAATCTATAAATAAATGGCAAAAGCGTATTTATTTTTGTCTTAACTGTGGAACCCCACGGTCGTAGTCCGTGGCACCTCCATCTTCGGCGTAATCCGCCGAAGCACATCCGCCTACGCTAAAGCTATGGTGGATACCCGCTCGCATTCATCGTCCGACACCAAAGTCCGGCTATAGACGACGGCGTCCACGGGTAGAATCCGTGGCTTTCTGCGAAGGCGGGTAAAAGAGTCTATTTGGGCCCAAATTTATTGCGGTAGTCCGATGGGCTAATTCCCTTATGTTTTTTGAAATATCGAGATACGTTACTCGCATCCGGATATCCCAATAAGCCTGCAATCTGAGATATCGATAGATTTGTGTCAACCAGCATGTTCGCCATCTGATGGATGCGGGCGTATTTTATCTCCTCATGCACAGAGTGAGCGAGTATTTTCCGGAAACGTTGTTCTAAAGCTCGCCGGGACAGACCAACAGCCTCTGCGACGTCACCGACCTGAATTACCCTGCTGGAATGCTTACGAATATAGTGAACCGCCTCCGCAACCTTTGGATCTTCTATTGCCGTGATGTCTGTTGATTGTCTGGTTACAACGTGCAAAGGCGAGATAACCACCTCCTTTTCATTTTCTGTTATTTGTTGCCCCGCCATCAGCTTATCAAGGACTCGAGCGGTTTCGTAGCCTGCTCTTTCGGTACTTGTAGCTATACTTGATAACTGTGGATAAGACAGATCACAAATTAATTCGTCATTATCTACGCCCAGGATGGACGCTTCCCTCGGTACTTCAATACCTGCGATTCTACATGCTGCAAGAACGTCTTGGCTGCGGTCATCGTTACAGGCCATAATGGCTATGGGTCTCGGTAGCGAACTGAGCCATTCAGCAATAATATTCTGTTCACCTTTCATAGTTCGCAGGTGTCTTGCCTTAGGCTGCCGATAGATATGGGCTTTAAAACCGGCCTTGGCGACTGATTTGCTAAAACTTTCAGCTCGTTGTTGAGACCAGATTGCATCGTCAAAACCACAGAAGGCGAACCGCTCAAATCCGCGTACTAAGAAATACTCGGCGGATATACGGCCAACAGCAATGTCGTCGGTTACCACGCGACATATATGTAAAGCAGGCCTTTCTATACCACAGATCACAGCCGGCAGACCGAGATCAACAATCATATCAATAATTTTGTTGTCCCATAGCGGGGCGATAATTCCATCGGCTCCCACCTCTTTTATCCACTTGTAGGAGTGTTCTATGCCTTGTACGTAAAATTCCGGCCCCATGGAGAAAAGCCAAGGCCCGTGAAGCTTGGAGTATTGTGCAATACCACGGAGAAGGCCCCTGCCGTATGCTCTTGATGTCTCTACCAGATATATGACTTTAGGAATTTTTGACATAATCTATACATACAATAACTTTATTACGATAACAAGGACGGTGCGCAAAATGACGTTTATTTTGCGCAAAATAACGCTTGTTTTATGCCTAAATCTTTTATAATATATAAGATATTAACCTTAAAAGGCACTCAGACACACGAATAAACGAATAGTATCCAGTATTCATATCCTAACAGATGTGGTATTTATAGAGAAGAGAGGCTAAAGCCCGCTCAGCTTCGTCGGGTGTTTTCATTTATGCTATCATAGACGTAGTGCTTCGCTGCAGGTGATTTGAGGAGTTGTCATTGCGAGGCCTGCAGAGCAGGCCGTGGCGATCTCTAAAACGAATATCAGAGATTGTGGCGCAAGCCATCCCGGCGACTTCGCTTTGCTCGTAATGACATCCATCATTCAAGCTGCGACAGAGTAGTAGTATAACAAAATAAGAATAAACTTTTTAAAACTTTGATTAAATCACTGTGAACTTTTCTTGGTTTTTAAGGAGAGCAGTTATGAATAAACGAAGAGGTTTTACTTTAATAGAACTTTTAGTAGTAATTGCTATCATTTCAGTATTGATGGCACTATTAATGCCGGCACTGAATAGAGTGCGGGAGCAGGGCAAACGTGCGGTTTGTCTTAGCAACCTGAGGCAGTTACAGTTGGCATGGAGCGTATATGCAGATGATAATAACGAAAAAATAGTCAACGGGGAGGCGTATGACGGCATAGATGGCAAGGCACCTGTACCCACGAGCGGAATACACGAGAGGGAGCGTTGGTGGACAGGTGATGATGTTGCCGCTGGTTACATGAACCAGGCAGAGAAATTACCTCAGGAATTACAGCTAATAGCAATCAGAGCTGGAGCGCTATTTCCGTACACTAAGAGTGAGAAGCTTTACCAGTGTCCGACTGGAGTTCGTGGAGAAATGCGGACATACTCCATAGTCGATTCTATGAACGGTCTTCCTCGGGACAGCACGTACCAGGGAAATGTGGGCTTGAGGGTAGGCACAACGGCGTTGTGGGTTAAAAAAAGAACAGAGATTCGTACTCCAGCCCCAGCCTATAGAATGGTTTTTCTTGATGAAGGCCGGGTAACTCCTGACAGTTATGCAACTCATTACGTTAATGAGCGATGGTGGGACCCACCACACGTCAGGCACGGCGAGGGGACGAACTTCTCTTTTGCAGATGGCCAT
>CAZVWH010000078.1:0-13417 GCA_964631175.1 uncultured Pirellulales bacterium
TAGTTAGTTCCGTCCAGAGAGCCTCTTACCTCGACTACCAGATTATCTGTGGGGCTTTCAGGAAAATCTGCCTCAACTGTAACATGAGCGCCTTCGCAGCCGTCTGTTTCAAGATCGATATCATCCGACCACGTGCCGGTCGTAACGCCGACCGAGTTGATTATGGTTTGTTCGCTCTGCCAATTTTTCTTAATCGTTGCCATTGCTCATACTCCTAATCAAGTGACACCTGTAAGTCTCCCGCTGCAAATCTTGCCTTATCGCCGCTAACTATGGCTCTGGATTGATTCAGCACGCTGTGACAGAGCATATTGCCGCCTGTCGCTGTGTCAAATAGGGCAAAGTGTGTCACCGTGCCCCAATCGCCGGTAGCCTCAGGGAAAATGAGCTCATTGGTGTTGTCAATAGAACCAGCAGAAGCAGTACTCCAGTCGTCCGAATCTGTCTCGACACGCACATAGCCGTTGCCGCTCGGCTCAGCCAGACCTGATGCGTCATCGAGCGGATCAGCGGTAGATAAACCCACATAAATTGTCGGTGGCGTATAGATACCCTTGCCGAAAATGTGTTCCAAGATTTTACTCTCCCAGTGATTACTGAAACTGCCCATCGTTTAACTCCTTAATTTCACATTTTGAATTTTGTGATAAATTACGAAATATTTAGCCCCCCAAATCCTTCGACTCTGCTCAGGACAGGTTTATTTGGGGGTTCTCACATGCGGGTTTAAAAACCTGGTATCCTTGTGATACTCGATTCGTCTTCCGTTGGGGTGAGAGTCAGAAGAACTGTCTGGCCGTCAGCATCGTAATAATCGATGGAGCCGGTGGATTTATTTTGGACAGCCTTGCCGACAAGCATCTTATCGACGGTCAACTCGCCGATGCCGCTCCAGATTATCGTTCTTGAGCCGACGATAGTGTCACCATCTGCAGGGTTGTCGCCAGCCTGTAAAAAAGCCTGGATTGTATAACGACCGGCTGGTACATCGGCGTCGAAGTCACCGACATATCTGCTGCCGCCTTTATCGGTAAGGGTCAAATCATAATCATCAGCGCTATGGCCGTCCGTCCCCCAATCCTCAAATACCTCAGCCGTCGGATACCATACCTGACCGGCACTATTGCGAATGACGGCATAAACCGTATTGCCCGAAGAATAATCTATGTGTATTTCGTTTGACATATTTATTCACCGTTTTCCTAAATATTTCGTTTAGCTGTCGCCGGAACGGCGACGGTCTAACCCCCAGGGTAAAGCTGGGGGCTAAACATCTTTCGTGTTCCAGGTTTCGGTCCAGTCGTCGGCGAGCACGTCAAACGTGGAAGTCTCGCCGTCATAAGACCAGTGCGTGCCTTGAAGGTGATTGCCGTTGAGAACACATAAACTCGACGTCGGCGAATCCCATCGCACACAAGCGCCGCTTCCGTTCGTGCAGCCGATGATGTGATTATTGACCACGTGCATATTGCCGATAGTGCCGGAGATTTCCAGGCCCTTCCATCCGTAGTTTTTTAGAATATTACCGGCAAAGCGAACATCAGTGACGGTCCCAGAGAGCATAAAACCTTTCTCATCGTTGCCGGCCTCCAAAGTGCAGTGGAAAATGTTGTCGCTGATTATTGTTCTTAAATTGGAATTCGCCAATCGACCGGCATTAACTCGATTGTTTACTGTATTGCCGACAAAGACAATGTCCTCGGTGTAAGCCGCCTGCAGTCCGTAGAGGGATGCGTCGGTCGTACCGATTATCTGATTGTTGGCCACGGTGACAGCAATTTGCGGAGTACTCGACAGGCCTTTTACAAATACTCCGTTCTCGCAGTTACGCACAGTGTTTGCATCAATGGAAACATTGATACATCCATCCTTGCCGGTGTGGGTGGAGACCTGAATGCCGTCACTATCGCAGTTTTCGATAACGTTTCCGCTGACCGTGACGTCATGTGAGCCGTCCTGGACTTCGATGCCGTTCGGTGCACCGTAGCTTTTACCGCCCTTGCCTGCGTCGGTGATGCGGTTGCCGTAGCAGCTACAATTGAAGGTCTCTTCGTTAATGCCGATGCCGTCGTCACCGGAATTGTGGATTCGATTGTTCTCAATCGTTACATACGTGCAAAACTCAGTCCGGATACCGACCGTCCAGCCGTTCTCAATTGTCAGGTTTTCGATAGTCAAATTCTCAACGGTATTAAAGCCGACCGTCCAAATCGAATCTGCGCCGCTGCCACGGTTATCCTTATCGCCGTCGATGTACATGTCCCTGACGGTAATATTTTTATTGCCGGTTGGATGCCGCTGGGCAAAGGTATAGTCGCACTCGTTGGTAATCATAGTCTTATCACCGACGGATGTATCAAAGGCAAGCTTAGTAGCGGTGCCTTCTCCGGCAAGGATGACGTCCGATGGAATCTTGATGGTATCGGTGAGCGTGAAACTGCCGGCTGTTAGAAAAACAGTTCCTCCGCCGGCGGCTCCGACCTGCGAAAGAGCTGCGTTTATTTCGACATCATCTGCCGTGCCGTCGCAGATGTAGTCAGCCTGGTTCTTGTGCTTGTCGGTGGCGTCGGCTGCTGCAACCACCATGCTGACAGTATCACCGGCTGCGCCAGGAATCACAAAATTATGGCCGGACCGGCTGTCGGTAATCGAGACGATGTCACCGCCGGATGTAGTCACTATCGCTAGGCGAATGTGAGGCGTAGCTGCCATATCAGGGAAGCTGTCGTATTCGTCGATAACAAGATTACCCGTTGAATTTAGATAGACATAAATATTTTCCTTATCGTCTGCTAAGGTATTTCCGGAAGAGCCTTCGTAGCTGACTAATTGCGTGCCCAGCCAGAATTTACCGGCCTTTACGCCGATATCGAGGCCGTCTTCGTCGAAGACCCGCAGGTCGTTTGCCCGCCGTGTGGCCAAAAGCAGCCGATAGAGCAGTTTTCTAAACTGAAGATAGTAAGGCGATGTCCCTGTGGGTATGAACTCAACGCCGGTCTCGCTATCGGACTGAATGTTTAACAGTTCGTTATCTGACGGATATGCCTCGGACATAAAAATCTCCTTTTGCGAATCGCAATAAAAATTTTGTTTAGCCGTCGCCGGTACGGCGACGGTCTAACCCCCAGGGTAAACCTGGGGGCTAAACAAGTTCACTTAATTTTCAACACCAATTGATTCGTTTGCTTATCAAATGAGGAAATGCTAACTTTTTCCGCAGGTTTTGCTTGCGGCGTCACCGTGACCTGTCGAGTTTCGCCGCTGCTTATCCGGCCGGCCTGGTCGGTAATCCTGACAGCGAATTTGTAAACGCCGGCCTGTAGCGGTGGACTTATCCACTTGATTGTATCAGCGTCAAAGCCGAATTGTCCGTGGCCGAAACTTCCCTTTGCAAAACCCATCGCTGCAGCACCGTCATAGCCGAAGTCGCTCAGGCCGAAGCTGGCCGTTGCAAAGCCAGCCTTATCCTGCCAGGCCGACCAGATTCTTATCGGTGTATCGTTAAGTGCGTTGCTATAGTCGATTTCGCCGGTGCCATTGTCAAAAAAGATATCAGCCGTCATACCTGTCGGCAGATTCTGCCTCCGCAGCAAAGTTATTTTTATACGACCGCTTCCGAGGAGTGGGACATCGATGTCGCTACTAAAATCGATGTGTGCGTATTGCTGTTTAACGGCAAAAACCTCTATGCGAACCAGAGACTCAAAAGATGCAGGAATTTGAACAATCTTTTGCCTTTGCTGACTATCGACAATCGCACCTGCGAATCGCCCGTTGACATAAATCTGATAGAGCATGTCACTGTAAATTGATCGCCACTTGACCAGCGCTACCCTCGGTGCACCGATGTATCTTCCGTCGGCCCAGATTCCGCAGGGCAGCTCAAATGCTCTGACCGATTTTATGCCTGCCCTTATAAGTGACATTGCATTTCCTTTTTAAACCCCCAGGATAAACCTGGGGGCTAAACGGTTAAAACAATTGTGTGTAAATAATTTCGTAATCAACGGCGACACCAACACCGGTTGTGCGTTCGTTATTTGTCTTAAATACATCCAACCGCAGATTATCGAGCTGTCGTCCTGCGTCGGTTATCAGCTTATGAGTGTCACCATCCATAAAGGCAGATATGGCCTCGAGCCTCTTATCCAGCGAAGCTCTGCTTTTTGCCTGAAGCATTCCTGTCTGTTTTATTTGTCTTGTGCCTCGGCCAAGGTCGATGCTCAGCACACCATCCAGCCCCGGCACAGCCTTTTCCAGCGAGGCTCTTTTGAAACTGCCCGGCTGAATCTCTAAGTCCTGCTCGTCAAATAAAACTTGTCCGTCTAAAGTAACACTCATTTGTTTTCCTTCGTCACGGGCTGTCATTACGAGCTCGCCTTGGGCGGGTGTGGTAATCTCATACAATCAAAAATTGGAGATTACTTCGCTTCGCTCGCAATGACATCCATCAATCAATCCCTTACCAATCTCGCTGACGCGCCAATCCGTGTGACGTCAGCTATTCCGTCAGAGCCGGCGTCGATGCTCAGCCGACACCGCTGTCTGGCTCGCTCAAACAGATTGTGATAATACCGGCTCTTTTTCCAGAAACTCTCCTCTTCGGTCTTACCGGCTAACATTGCATATACCACGGAGATAACCGCAAAAACCGACGACCTTTTTAAGACATCCGTGTCGAGGATATCCTGCACATTTATGTCACTGGCGGGATTGCCCGGCTTGATACTAAAGTGCTCGGTTAATTGAAAGGCAATTTCATTGGCCTGTGGCCGAAATGTGCTGATACGGTAAGATATATCAGTAGCTGTCGGCGGCGCTATAGGCTCATCGTCTGAATCCGCTCTGATAATGGAGATGGTAAGCTGCGTTGAAGAATCTACCGAAATAATTTCATACGCACCATCCAATGTTCCATCTGCAGATTGCAGATAAATAACGCCGCCCTGCTGGACCTGTGCACTTATAAAATCTGCGGCATCGGTGCTGAATGTCGTGCCGGTCAGTGTTCCACTTGTCCCCGATGTGAGCACCTGTCCCGGCAGATGTAATTCTCCAAACAACATCGGCTCGTATCTGAGAATATCCGCATCGTTTGAGAAACTAACCATATTTGTCATCTCCGTTTAACCCGTGAGATAGAAATCTTACGGGCATGAAAAATCTGTGAGTATTTATCTCACGGGTTTAACTTGTGCTCAGGTCGCGAATCAGGCCATGTGCAGTCTCGTTCTTGAGCTCCAGAGTATATTCACTGATCAGTTCGCCGCACTCATAGTCGCCACTGCTTGCCAATGGCTTGAAATGAAAGCTGCGACCAGCCAACGGCAGCACGTTAATTCGAGACGAATCCAACAGCAATACCGCATCATGCGGCATCCAACGCGTGGCAACAATTCTGCAGACTCCAAAATCACTTTCGTAAATGCTTATCATATTGGTGAAAGTAGTATCGTCGGCGGTGTATGTTCGGCTGCCGGCACAGAAGGCGTTAATCTTTCGCTTCTGAGAGCCTCCAACGACAATCACGTCCACATTACCATTGCTGTTTTCCCAGATTGACCTTAGCACATAATTAATCTTTGCTTCATCAAGGTCGGTGCCGCTGGGAAAGCCGCTGTCACCGGTGTGAAAGACATTGGTTGAGAGGTGCTGAATAATGCCATTCATCGAGCGTCTAACGGAGGCGCTTCCTTGCGGATTTGCGGTCGGCTGGCCGCCGTTAATAACGGTGTTTTCCAGATCGCGAAGCAGCTCCCGCAGGCGCTCCTGCTTTTGATAATCCATCTCGTCGGCTAAACCTAATTGGCTGGCCACCATATCGGTTCCGCTAACCTCTACCGCAGCAGTAAATATCTGCGAATAGTTACCGTACCGAGTCCGGTTGGTGAACCTCACGTTCGGTTTATCAGCTCCTTCCAGAGCAGCGTTTCCAAGGATGTTGATTATCTGGTCGTCGGCCAGAGCCTCGGCAGTCGTCCCCGCATAACCGCGAGTTACCGTCAGCGTATCACCGTTTATACTGGTAACGATCATCAGCTCCTCTGAGCCTTTGACCTGAATTTGGTCGCCTATGCGGAAGCGGCTTCCATGATCAACGTCAAATTCGGTGTCACTGCTCGGATCGGTCCAGCTACTGTCGTTGATGGCATCTTTGTTGGGCAAGAGCTCGTCCTCAAGCCATTCGTGATGTGTGCTGGTCGCCTCTCTCATCGGATCGCCCAAGGCGTCCAGCAAAGGTGTCTCATAAGGCGAAATTATCCCAATCAAATCTGATACGTCCTCAGCCAATTCCGGCAGAGTCGTACCTGCTGAATAGGTTGCTTTTCCTGTAAAGGACATCGTTTATTCTCCTTTTGTTTTATGACCCCCCCAGTAAACTGGGGGGCTAAACGTTTTTCACTTACAAATAATTTCTTCTCAGTTTCAAATACTCTTGTAAATCTGTTCTGTTGCCGGTCGTTGCAGCTTTTTTGGCTGCTCTTTCAAGGATGGTTTGGCTGTTTCGCATTCGCTCTCTGGATCCCGCTGTTTTTGTTGCTGCCATAGCATCACCCGTCGTCCGTAGCACTGCCGGATTGGTTTCAGCAAACAAGTATTGCTTTTCCTTTTTCAATTGCTTAATCAAGCCATCCAAATCTACATCGTTGTCACCTTCGAGCTTGGCCTTGGCAATCAATACAGCGGCTTCCAAATCAACAGCCCCTGCTGCATTCAACCTGTGTATCAATTTCTGTTCGAGCCGGATGTTGTTTAATTGCTCAGACATCTTCGCTGCTTGTGATTTAGCCTCAGTCAATTGCTCATTTAACATCTCGGCTTTTTTCTCGGCACTCTGTGCCCTCTTGCGGTAGCGGATCGATTCTACTACCGGAACGAGTTTCAAATTGTCACTGCCGTAGGGCATCTTGTCGATTGACTGTTCGGTGTCGTCCGACAAAAACTCTTGCGATTCTGTCGCATTCATAAAAATCTCCTTGTTTATAACCCCCCAGATAAACTGGGGGGCTAACCATTTATGTTTCGTAACCCAATTCCCGCAGCACCTGCTCGGTCGAAACACCCAGCTCCTTTTTGATTTTGGCCTCGTTGAGCTTCTCGGTCATGTTCTCCGGCAGAGGGCTGGGAAAGATAATATCTATCTCTCTGTCGGCTTGGCTTGTTGGATAAATTTTGGCCTTGTCGAGAATTTGAAGGACTATCTTGCAGATTCTTCTCAGCCCTTCGCTGTAGGTAAATCTCTTTCGCTCATTCTTGGAGAGCATTCCCATAAGTGTCAGCCGAAGTGCGACTGCGCTTGTTAGATTGCCGAGCTTATTTTTCAGAACGCCTGCCACGACAGGTGTCACTCCACTGACCTTGTCCATCGCCTCTCTGATTTCGGCAATATGCATGCCCTCGCTCGGCGCTTCAGTTTCTCCACCGAATTCCTCAATGGTCGCCTCCGGATTATCGGTGTACCACATCCTACCCGGCGAGATGGGTCTGTCCTCAAAGCCTTCTATGCCTTTTCCGAGATACATCTTAAAGGATTGAAACGTAATCCTGTTGGCCCTATCGCTCAGTCTGGTATTAAGCTCATCCTGCAGCGATATCAAAGGCTCGACATCACTTTGTCCCTCGTAGTAATAAGGCTGAGCGATGTTCTGGATATGCACGACAGGCAGAAATCCCCACGGAAGCTCCGTCTGTCCAACGAGCTGTTTGTCTTCATATCTTTGCCAGGCTGACTCTGATACAACCTCCGTTACAGCCACAACCTGTCGGGCATCACCGCCGGAGCTGCCCCATGACAGGATTTTAGAAAGAAAAGAGCTATTTTTGCTCAGGTCATTTTTCTTCTGATAGAAGTGCTGCACGTAGAATTTTATCTTTTTGTAATCGTTTTCATCCAGGATAGGCAGTGCCCTTGGTGCCTCAATCAGCTCCAGCTCGATTGTTTGTGCCGATAGAAGCACGTTTTCGAGAGAGTCCGCACCTAAGGCACTTTCAGCTGTGGGCGGATTGGAGGTGGAGGAGGATGTTTGCTGAAGAATTTCATCGCCAGGCCTGACGAGACAATCGACGAAGCCATAGACACTTCCGAGCACCGCCATGTCCTGGAAAAAGCCGACAGCGCCGTTGGCCGCAAACACAGCCTTTAAGATGGATTCAATTTCTGCACGTTTTTGGCTGTCCGGCGATTTACTAACAAAACTAATCGGCTTTCCAAACAGAAAATCCACGCCTGCATTTATTCGCCAGGCGATATCGTTTTCTATCACAACTTCTTTACGCTGCACGTCTTTAACGGCTTTTGCGCCGAAGACGTCACCATTGGCAGAGTGTACCAATCCGGTTATTCTGGCAGGCAAGCCGTATTCCTGTGCTTGTACATAGCATCGACCGGTTTCGCTGACCTTTCTATCGTAGGAACTGATGCCGGTTATTTCGTATATTGGGTTTGCATAATATTGCCAGAGCTTGCTGAAGTGCGTCTGGATGCCCGGCGAGTGTTCGTCAATCAACCACTCAATGTAATCGGCCTTTAGTTGCTGGTCATTGAAAATTCGCAGGTCAAAGCTCATGCCTTTTCTCCCGTTTTTGAACCCCTCAATTTATTGGGGTCTGAATATTTTTGCCACTTCGGCAAATTTAATTGCCCTTCCATAAATGGACGAACCTGCGCGTTTGATGCGAAAAAAATGAAATTTTGCAAGGTGGGTTTTGGGCTAAGTAGTTTCAAACAAATGAATAAAAAAAATTTCAAAAAAGTGGTTTTTGTTTTAAACTACCTACAGATTTGGTTGAAAATTTGGGGCGATGAATACGGAAAACAGAAGTGGTGAGACAGAATTCTGTATTCTGAATTCTGTTTTCTGTCTTCTTTTTTACTCGGTGTCTTCTTTTTGCAGAAGCTCGATAATCTCGGCCTTTGTGGGAAGTGCCTCAATCGAGCCGAACTTCGTGCAGGCCAGAGCACCAGCAGCCGAAGCGAATTTGACCGCTTCTCTAATGTTGTCCTGCCACTGCGGACTTTCAGCCTTTACGGCACAATAGGCAGCCAACGCCCCGGCGAAGGCATCTCCTCTGCCGGTCTGATCGACCAGCTCCACGTCGAAAGCTGGAATATGGTCGGCACTAATCCTATCAACAACCATACAGCCACGTTTGCCCATCGTTATCACGGCAGCGCCAACGCCGCGAGCAACCAGATCAGAGCCGATCAGCTTGGCAGTGTGAATGTTGGCGGCGCCGCCTGATGCAGAATCGGTAATGTCAGCCGCCTCGTCAAGATTCGGTACCAGAATATCAGCCGAAAAATACTCCATAGGCAAATTGCTATCCTGCTGACCACTCTGCTCTATCGGCCTGGCAGGATTTAGAATTACTTTTGTTCTGTACAGTTCCGCACAACGAAGTGCGGCTTTTATCGCCTCTTGAGGTAATTGACCATGAATCAAACAAACGTCCGCATCGGAAATAATCTGTTCGGCGGAGTCGATGTCCTGCGGTAGTAACGCGCTATTGGCTCCGGAGTACATACAGCCGGCGTTTTCGCCCTTCGCATCAACCAAAGTTACGATTATGCCGGTATTCTTGGCCTTGGCGGTGTAGATAAAGTCGGTATTGACGCCGGCTTCAGCCAGATTTGTTTTTACCATCTGTGCAAATGGGTCACTGCCGACCTTGCTGATAAGGTACACCTGGCAGCCGCATAGGCAGGCTTCTACGGCCTGATTCGGCCCCGGACCGCAGGGCGCATAAGATAAGGCAAATCCGTTTACGCTCTGGCCTGGCGCGGGAACGTGTTGGCACTTTATTGCCATATCTACACAAGTACCGCCGATTACGACTACCTTAGGAACTCTCGCTGTCATTTTTTTTCAACCCCAAATATTAAACGAAAGGTCCGTCTTTTGAACTTGGAAAAGTATAACCAACCAAAAATCAAATGCAAAGGATTTTCACACAGAGGTTGTGATTTTCTTAGCTGTCGCTGTGCTCTACAACTGGAAAAACCACTAAATATACGGGGAAATTGTTTGATATATTGTAAACATCAAAAAAAATTGCGAAAATACTAAAAATACTCTTGATGTATGTTATATAATCTGTTAAAATATAAGTATAGTTAGGTAATAATATATCAAAACGCCTTAAGTTTCGATTGTTCAACATGTTAGTAATTTGAGATAATTGGTGTAAAACATAGTCGTTTTCAAAATGACTAAGACAGAGTTCAATGAAAGCAAACAGCTACGCTGGTCAACTGATTTACTACGAAGCAGACTCAATTTGCTCAGAGGTAAAGACAAGTTATTGCTGATAATGTACTTAGAGAAGGGCAACAGCTTTCGGCAAATGGCCCGTTTAGCTGGCATAACCGAAGCATGCATCGCCAGAAGGATACATAAACTTATGAATCGACTCACAGATAGTGAGTATATAACCTGTCTGCGAAACCGAAAAGAATTCAACGATATCGAAATGTACATCGCTAAGGAATACTTCTTATTAGGACTATCGATGAGAAAAATTGCCAAAAATCGGCAAATGACATACTACCAGGTTCGCAAAATCCTGAGAAATATCCAAGTTGTTGTCTCCACGCTGCAGAAAGGATGTCGCCGTCCTTCTCCGTAGTAGTATTACGAAGGATGAATGCCGGCGACAGCTAAACAATACAATGTTTAGCCCCCCAGCCCGTCCTGAGCCAGGTCGAAGGATTTACTGGCCGGTTATGTGGGGTACACAAAAAAGGAAAATACTTATGCCAACCTACAAAGTCTCAAAAACGCTGCGACTATCTGCTCCGGCGGACAGCGAGGGACAGATCAGCGATAAAGCCGCTCAGGTATGCAGGATGTTCGGCCTGTCTATAGACAGGCTCACCGAAAGGTGCACAACCCATAGCTGCACTCTGGACATCAACGAAAGCGACGTCGTCTATATCACAGGGCCATCGGGAGCAGGTAAGAGCGTCTTACTAAGAGAGTTAGAGCAATCTGTTCCTGAATCGGACAGGATAAACCTCGCTCAAATAGAGCTGCCGACCGACAGAATCCTCATCGATTGTATCCAAAGCGACTTTCTAACCAGCCTGCGGATACTTAGCTTAGCGGGATTAAATGACGTTTACTGTATCCTCAACAGAATCGGCAATCTTAGTGAAGGCCAGAATTATCGCTTCCGCTTGGCGATGGCGTTAGCTGCCAAGAAGAAATTTATATTCGCCGACGAATTTTGCTCGAACCTCGACCGCATTACCGCGGCTGTTATTTCGTACAATGTTCAGAAGTTCGCCAAGCGAAATGGAACTATTTTTGTCTTAGCGTCCAGCCATGATGATTTGCTGCTGGACCTGCAGCCGGATGTCGTCGTGACAAAGGAATTGGCCGGCGAGACAAAGGTGATTTATAAAGTTGACCGGCACCGCAGGGGTGCCGGCTAAACCTTGAGTAATATGCGAAATTGTTCCATTTGCAAAAAATTGCGTGTTGTCCCCGGCACAATCGACGACTACAAGGCCCTTTCGCACTACCACTACCGTAACGGTCGGCTGGGACCGTTCACGAATATCTTTGCCTTGAAGGGCGAGTTTGTCTGCCAACGGCGGATCGGCGTTATCGTCTATACAATGCCCAGCCCGGCTCTGGAGCTGCGAAATATCGCCACGGACAATACATTTGTCGGCTTCGACAGAAGCACCCAATTAGCGCTTGTTAATAAAAGCATCCGCTGTATCGGCAGGGTCATTATTGAGCCGAGGTTCCGTGGGCTGGGCTTGGCAAGCCGATTAGTTCGCGAGACGATGCCGCAGGTACAGATGCCCATAATCGAGGCCCTTGCGGTGATGGGACTGGTCAATCCGTTCTTCGAGAAGGCAGGGATGAAGGCCTATACCGCCAAGATGCCCGCCCGTTGCGTACAGCTAACCGAGGCCTTCAGCTTGGTGAGCATCGAAAAACAAGAGCTTATCGACCCGCAGGCTGTGCAGCGAAGGCTCGAGCAACTGCGTTGGCCAAAGGCTGACTTCATCGAGCGGCAGATTAAGTTGTTTCTGCAGAGCTACGGCCGACGTCGCAATATGCCGGCCGGCCTTGAGAGAACAAGGTTTATACTGAGTAAATTAACCGAAAGGCCGGTTTATTATATATGGTTCAACCCATATTTAGCCCCCCAATTTATTGGGGGGTTCAAAAAAAATGACAATGAATAACAAAATTCAATCTATCGCCATTGATAAATTTGTTCCTCATCCGGACAATCCCAATCGGATGAGCAAGGCCAACTTTGCAAAACTCGTTCGCAACATAAAGCGGACAGGCCGATATGAGCCATTGGTGGTTCGGCATTGCCCTGATAAGCCGGATCGTTTTCAGATAATCAACGGCCATCACCGCTGGCAGGCTCTGTCGCAGCTCGGCTATAAGCAAGCTGACGCGGTGGTCTGGGACATTGACGACCGGCAGGTTGATATATTGCTCGCTACGCTAAATCGCCTCACCGGCTCAGATATTTTTGACAAGAGACTTGCTCTTTTGGCTCGGCTGAATAAACAAATCCAGTCCCGCGAGCTGGCTAAGCTGTTGCCGCACACTGCCAAACAGATTGAGCGTTTGAGCAATCTTACAGATTCTTTATCTCGAACATCGGGGATCGAACATCGAGCACCGAGTTTTGCCAATCCTTTGGTCTTTTTTGTCAATGACCGACAGAAGCAAACGATCGAAAAGGCCTTATCGTTGGCTCTGCAGAAAGGACGATGGAAGGTGGACGAAGGACGAGCGACAAGGAATGCTGCTGCTTTAACCGCTATTGCCGAGGAATATCTTGTTGGAAGGAATGAAGAAACATAAAGAACCGTATTTGAAGATACCGGCTCACATTTTGAATCTATGTGGCATCGGTTTATGCGAGAAGGTGCTGCTGGCACACATTTACAGCTTCGGGGCAAAGGGCTGCTGGCAGAGCAATCAAACCCTCGCTGAAGTTTTTAGGGTCTCTCAGGGCACTATCTCAAGATGGCTGTCAAAATTAAAGCCCTTCATATATCTGAAGTATCCTAAAGGATACTGCCGTACAATCTGGGCAAAGTCCCATCCGCAGGTGGAACAGTTGCGCAAAAATGATAAGGTTGTTAATCAAAATTGCTCATCTGACTTACGCAAATCTGCGATTCGACTTCCTCAAAAATGCGCAACTACTAATAACAATACTAGTAAGCGTTCACGGGGAAACCGCATTTTTGTCATTGCGAGCGAAGCGAAGCAATCTAAAATCGTACGTTTTTGAGATTGCTTCGGCCTAAAGGCCTCGCAATGACACAAAAACGCCTTATTTTCTGCGTGAACGGTTACCAATACTATAACAGAGGATAATTCCTTCGACTTCGCTCAGGACAGGAAAAGGACTATTGCGTCGCCTTCGCCTT
>CAZVWH010000079.1:0-13239 GCA_964631175.1 uncultured Pirellulales bacterium
TGGTTTGCGTCAAAATCCATTTTGCAATTGTCTCAAGTGCAACCGGAGAGATAGTCTCTTCGATCTTCGCATATTCTGATATTGCACCGGTTTGTGCCCTTTGGAACAGGTGATTGTGCTTGGGCAGTTCCTGGATCATATAATTTGTATTGCCTCCAGCTTTCAGCGCTTCGGCTATAGCGGTCAAATTCTCCTTGGGCGGAATCTGTAAATCCAGCTCACCGTTAATTGCAAGCACGGGGCACTTTACCTTCATCAAGGTTGGTTTTGGGTCGTATGCTATGAAGAATCTGAACCACCGAGATAATAGCATCTGTAGCTGGACTTCAACAGCTCCTTCGGATGCGCCAAGCGAGTTTTTTTCTTTTTCGCTGAGCTTGCCGAGAGTATCCATCAGCACTTCGCGGAGTTTCTTTTTGGCAACTGTACTATTCGCAGAACGTCGGTCGAGAGCCCGAGGGGCCAGATTCCCAGGGAAATGGCCAGGCCCATCTTTTTCGTCTTTGAGTATTTCGAATATCCGTTCCAAACCGGCTCGCTGCACAGCCAATATCTCGTCACTTGCACCGGCAGCTTTGAGCAGAAGGTCGCTCTGTAAATAAAGGGTTTCCTGTCCGGTCACACCCATGCCGGCCATCAGCACAATAAAAGCGATATCGGTCGCAGACTCCCAGGGAGATGATCGAGAAGCTACTATCGGAGCTACGATTCCTCCCTCGCTGTGGCCGATAAGACCAATCTGTGGCGCCAGCCATCCCAGCGATTTTGGATTAATCTGCTCACGGCTTTTGAGATACTGTAAGCCGGCAAGGACATCCTCTGCTAAATCTTGGCTTGTTGACTCGAAAAGATTTCCTGTTGAGCCTCCAACGCCACGGTCATCAACGCGCAAAACAGCGATTCCCCGGCGTGTCAGATAATCGGCTAACACTAAGAAGGGTCGATGACCAAATACTGTTTCGTTTCGGTCCTGGGGGCCAGAACCGGAAATCAGAATAACTGCCGGAAATGGTTGACCAGAACGTGGTAGTGTCAAGGTCCCGGCTAGCTTTATCCCTGCCTTTTCGTTCTCATAGCCGACCTCTTCTTCAAGATAAGGATACGGCTTGTTTGGCTCCTGAGGGCGATGCAGTTTCGGAACTTCGTCAACATGCTTCAGGACAAGTGGGAAGGAACGTCCGCCCTGCTGCCAGGTGCCTTCGATTGAACCATCCGCTTTCATCTGACCATTGTAACTACCCTGGATGATTTTTGACTCAAGAAACAATTTGCCGTTCTCAAAGGCAACCTTATTCACAGGTATGTTTTCTGCACCCTGGTCGGGGCTATCCATCTTGGCAATAAGCGTTCCATCTGTATTCTTGCTAATCTTGAATACAATCCGCAGCTCTACCACAGAAACCTTCAAAGTCCCCAGCCACACACCCTCTATATCCCCGTCCTGAGTCGGGTCGAAGGATTTGCTTTTTGCTTCTTGACCAAAGGCCAACAGCGAGCTAATCAGTATCAACCCCAAAGAAATTCCGGTTATAGAGATAACTGTATTTTTCATATTTCTTTACCCCTGAATGTATAGTATAACCCATCAAATTTTACTCTACGACAACAGCCGTACCGTAAGCCAAAATCTCCGAAGCACCGCCCATGACCATAGATGTCATAAAACCAAGTCCCACAATAGCGTTGGCGTCCAATCCTTGGGCCTCTTCAATCATCCTGTCGAGGGCTTGTTCTCGTGACTCGGCCATCATCTTCGTATAGTCGGTAATCTCGCCTCCTACTATGTGCCGTATTATCGCCATAATATCTCTGCCGATATGCCTGGCACGAATGGTATTGCCTCTAACAAGCCCTAAGTGCTTTACAATTTTCTTGCCCTCAATGGTTTTTGTAGTGGATAAAAGCATTGCCTTATCTCCTTACATTTCTATAACGGTCTTTCTTCCAGAAATAAACTCTCTCCCGCAGTACCGAGACAAATAGAATTGCTAGGCCGGTTATAAGTACCAGCAGCGCAACCTTCAACATCATCCCTACGGTTTGGTCTCTGATGATTTCCTCTATAAGCTTAAATCCACCGTAGATGGTCAGCAGGATAGCTGCTATGGAAAATACAATCCAGCCAAGGCTGCGCTCTAAACGGTTGTAAACGTTACCCCAGTATTGCTGCCATATACGGTCTTCCGGCTCAATCAAAGTCACGTTATCAGTAAGCTTTTTCAGCTTTCTGAACTCTTCCAGTTCTCTCGTACATTCTGGGCAAGATGCTAAATGATTCTCAAAGGCTCGCCTTTGCTCATCGTCGATTTCATTGTCCAGGTAAGCCATCATCAGGTCTTTATAATTCCGGCAGGTCATTGCTATCGACCTCCTTTCTCACGATCCAGTATTTCTTTTAATCTCTTACGGGCATAGTACAATCGGCTTGTCACCGTCCCTGTGTTGCAGAAGAGAATTTTAGAGATTTCCTCATACGAAAGATTTCTAAAATGCCTTAAAATAATTACCTCTCTATGCTTTTCATCGAGCTGACCTATGGCCTTCCAGATTCGGTCTTTATCTTCATTTCGTTCAGCCACAACGCCAGGGTCAAACGTATCGTGCGCCTGAACCTGAATGTTATTCTCTTGAAACTCGTCGAGCGAGTCTGTTTGTCTGAGTCTTTTTTTTCGCAGATGACTGAAACACAGGTTTCTCAGGATTTGATAAAACCATGGAAAGAATTTCCCCTTGGAGCTGAGCTGTTTGATGTTACGATATGCCCGGAAAAAAGCCTCCTGTGAAAGCTCCAGCGCATCTTCATGGTTGCCTACCAGGCCGAGCGCGATAAAATAAGCATCTTTCATATGTCTTTTCACAATAGCTTCGAACATGTCTTTGGAGTTGCTACGATGGCCCCACATTGCTGGCGTCCCTTCGACTTCGCTCAGGGCAGGCCTGAGCCGTGGACTAAGCCATCCCTTACGGGAGGTCGAAGGAATTGTTTCATCTTCGCAAAAGCTACTCAATTGCTCTTTCTCCCTAACTACGGCCACCGATCAGATCGAGGGCTTTTTACCTTCTGTATAAACAGACTCGAACTGAGATGTTTTTCTTCAAAAAAACTCGTCAATTTTTGCTTCGCCGGCATAAAATATATGTCCAGATATTACGACTCTTTGCATAAAATGCTAACAAAAACCTGCCCGCCGAACCTTCCCACCGTTAGATTCTTTGTTCCATCGTGAGAAACTCTGGGCAGGCGGATCTGCTCGGCTCCGCCTTTGGCGGACCGATCTATTGCTGAAATATGGCTATTTTAATTGACAAGACCAGCCGGCAGGCGTATCATACCGGCATGCGTTATTAAATTAGAAATGCCTAAAGCCCGTTCTCCGTAACACTGCGAAGGGTGAATTTTAAGTGACTAAAGTGCCTAAAACTATGAACTTATAACTTTAGTTCACTTTAGGCACTT
Organism: uncultured Pirellulales bacterium; assembly: GCA_964631175.1. Taxonomy (GTDB): domain Bacteria; phylum Planctomycetota; class Phycisphaerae; order Sedimentisphaerales; family Anaerobacaceae; genus CAZVWH01. The sequence continues at coordinate 3,458 of CAZVWH010000079.1, forward strand.
TAGACATTTTGCATTTTTATCAGGCTAAAATACTCATGTCAGGTAAAAAATTTACTCATCTTCATTTGCACAGCCAGTATTCACTGCTCGATGGTGCGATAGTCTCCGATGCACTACTCAAACGCTGTAAGAAACTCGGGATGGATTCTGTTGCCGTCACAGACCATGGCAATCTTTTTGGTACTATCGAATTCTACACAAAAGCTCTGTCGAGCCACATCAAGCCGATTATCGGCATGGAGGCATATATAGCTCCCGGCAGCAGGTTCGACAGGACAAAAACAACTATCGCTGATGCGGCATATCATTTGGTAATTTTAGCAGAAAATAACGTCGGCTACCAAAATTTATTGAAGCTTACAAGCGCCGGTTTCACCGAGGGATTTTACTACCGTCCGCGGATAGACAAAGAAATCTTAGCTGAATTGAACGAGGGCCTTATATGTACTTCGGCATGTTCGAAAGGCCAGATTGCAACGGAGCTTGCCAAAGGTGATGAAAAGGCGGCTGTCGCCGCTACTGAAGGCTTTCTGAAGATATTTGGCCCTGAGCGATTCTTTATCGAAATTCAAATACACGAAGGTGATGATGCCGGTGTCCGGCAGGGACTAATCGACCTTGCCGGTAAGATGGGACTCGGCTTGGTTGCAACCAATGATGTACATTTTCTGCAGGAAGATGACTATGAGGCTCACAATTGTCTATGTGCTATCAGCACCGGCAAAAGGGCCGATGCACCTGATAGAATGATTTATCCGCCGGATGTTTTCCTAAAGAGCCCTGAGCAAATGCGGCAGCTCTTTGCCGATAACAGCGAAGCCTGCGATAATACTATAACCATCGCTAACAGGTGTAATGTTGAGCTTGACCTGAAAAAGCGCCATGCACCGCGATTTGGGCCTCCCGATGGAACAACCGCTGAAGAGTTTCTAACCAGATTGTGCTATGAAGGAGCACAACAGCGCTATGGTAAAATCAACGATGAAATAAAAGAGAGACTTGATAGAGAGCTGGACGTAATCGAATCCAAAGGCTTTGCCAGTTATTTTCTCATCGTATGGGACTTTTGCAAGTATGCACACCAAAACAATATTCCTATCGGCGCCAGAGGAAGTGCCGTGGGAACACTAGCAGGATACTGCCTGGGTTTGTGTGATGTTGACCCCATCCGATACGATCTGCTGTTTGAGCGGTTTATGGATCCCCAGCGCAACGAAATGCCCGATATCGATATTGATATTTGTCAGGTCCACCGAACAAAAATAATCGACTATGTCCGCCAAAAATACGGCCACGTTGCTCAAATCATAACCTTCGGAACGATGAAGGCCCGCGCGGTTATCCGCGACATCTGCAGAGTGCTCGGCGTGCCGTTGTCTGAAGCTGACAGATTGGCAAAGCTGGTTCCCTTCTCGCTCGATATGACATTAGATAAAGCGTTAAAGAGCGAGCCGCAGTTGAAAGAATCTTACGAGCAAAATGAGCAGACCAGAAAAGTAATTGATATTTGTAAAAAGCTCGAAGGCCTTGCTCGTCATGCGTCAGTCCACGCCGCCGGCGTTGTCATTGCCGATGAGCCGTTGACAAATTTTGTGCCGTTATATAAAGCATCCGGCTCCGATGACATCATAACCCAGTACGAAGGCCCTATGGTCGAAAAGGTGGGTCTTCTAAAAATGGACTTTTTGGGTTTGAAAACCCTCAGCGTATTGGAGCGAGCCCGACAGTTGGTCAAAGACATTCACAGCGTGGACATTGACCTGGAAAAACTCGATCTTAGCGACCAAAAGGTGTTTGAGCTATTCTCCGCCGGCAAAACAAAAGGAATATTCCAGTTTGAGTCAGATGGTATGCAGAGCATGTTAGTGAAAATGAAGCCGGATCGGCTGGAAGACCTCATTGCCGCCAACGCCCTTTATCGCCCGGGACCTATGATACTGATTCCGGACTATATCGACCGTAAGCACGGCGCAAAATGGAAACTGCCGCACCCCATTATGGCTGAAATCCTTGATGAAACCTACGGCATTATGGTCTATCAAGAACAGGTAATGCAAATCTGCAATCGCCTCGGTGACATACCACTACGGGAAGCCTACGGCCTAATCAAAGCTATAAGCAAAAAGAAAGCTAAAATCATAGCCAAGGAAAGGGAAAGATTCATCGCAGGCTGTGTTGATAAGGGATTAACCAACCAGCAGGCTCGACAGATTTTCGAGCTTATCGAAAGATTCGCCGGGTATGGCTTTAATAAAAGCCATTCGACCCGTTATGCCTTTATTGCTTACCAGACAGCTTACTTTAAGGCTCATTGGCCCGTCGAATTTATGGCTGCTCTTTTAACCTACGAGATGGGCAACACCGAAAAGGTCGTGGTTTATATCAACGAGTGCGGCGAGATGGGTATTGTGGTTTCAGCGCCGGATATTAACGAAAGCGGCGTCGATTTCACGCCTGTTTATAAAGCAGGCTCTGAGCCGAGCCGAAGGGATGACGAGAACAAAGGGGTCATACGTTTTGGCTTAGCTGCGGTCAAAGGTGTTGGCGAAAAAGCAGTTGAACAAATAATTGCTGACCGCGAAAAGGTAGGTCGATTCGAGAGCCTTTTCCATTTCTGTGAAAATGTTGGCTTAAGGGCCGCCAACAAGCAGACAATCGAGGCGCTAATAAAAGCCGGGGCCTTCGATAGGCTCGGTGGAAACCGACATCAAATGACCAAAGGCCTGGAAAAAGCTATGGAAATTGGTGCCGGCGTTCAGGCAGATAAACAAAACGGCCAGATGAGTTTCTTCGGACGGATAACCGGCGGTGCTGATTATTCACAAGACCATAAGAGGTTGCCGAGCGTTGCACCCTGGCCGGAACAGCAAATGCTCGCCTTTGAAAAGCAGGTTCTCGGATTTTATGTCACCAGCAATCCGCTCAGCCATCACGCTGAGACAATAAATCTGTTTTCTACTCGCAACAGCTCACAATTAGTTGAGGCTGATGAAGGCAAAACTGTCGTAATCGGCGGAATGGTAGCCAGAATACGATTCAATGTGACCAAAACCGGCCGAAACGCCGGGGCAAAAATGGCTGTCTTTACGCTCGAAGACCTGCAGGGACAAGTCGATGTGGTAATGTTCCCTGATGTTTTGAACCGGTTCAGCGGCGTTTTGGTTCAGGATGCTGTTGTTTTTGTCAAGGGTAAGCTCGACTGGCGAAGGGAAAAACCAAATATCTTGGCGGCGGAACTGATAGCTCTGGACGAAGTTAGGAACAAATTAGCAGCCAAGGTAAGAATTAGACTGGACGCCAAGGATGTCACGGAAGAAAAAGTGACTGCGATACGCAGCGTTTGCCAGCATCATAAAGGCAAAAGTCCAGTTTATGTGGCGGTGAAAACCGATAAAGGCAGAGTTTATGCAACAGCCGACAAGGAATTGAGTGTCAATCCGGATTTGGACTTCTGCCGAAAGATGCGCCAACTTATCGGCGAAGAAAACTTCCAATTGGCAAAATGAGAATTTTAACTACAGATTTCACAGATTGAACGGATTGGTAGCCGAATATTTTGTTTAGCCGTCACCCCTGTGGTGACGGTTAGTTTTGGTTGGGGGGAGCTTTCACCCTTCGCAGCCCCTAAGGGGCGGAGAACGGAAGCGAAGGATCTCGCTTTAGGAAATAAAAATTATGTGGCTGCCAAAAGATAAAAGAAGGTTATTGAGTTACTACCATTCACAAGTGGGTTGTGCTGGTATATGCCAACGAGACCCATCTGAGCTTGAGAACGCATTACATGCAAAAACCAAGCAAACAAAAGATAGGATTGATGAAAAATATGTTATGAATGTAATTAAATCATTGCGGAAACATGGCCTTATCAAGTCTCAAAGTAAGGTTAGTGATACCGGTCAGATAGAGGTTGAATTGACTCAAGAGGCGATAAATCTCGGCAGGAAATACAGCTCTAAAATTGGTACTTTAGGTGTCTGGTTTACCGAATATATATGGTTTTGGATTGTATTAAGTGTCATAATCAGTCTCATTGGAGTAATAGTTACGATTATTATTGCATAGTCATAGCGGTAGGGTGGGGCTTGCCCCACTATTATCTTATCGGTGGGCTAAAGCCCACCCTACCTTAAAAGTGACACTTATCAAATTTTAGGCAACTAAACATGCCTGAACCTAAGAAGCTGACAGGTAAGTTCGTTGTTCTTGATGGGCCGGACGGCTGCGGAAAGACAGTCCAATTAAATTTGCTCGCTAAATATCTCAAGGGCAAGGAACTGGAAGTGATACAAACCAACGATCCCGGTGGTACTAAGATTGGAAACCAAATTAGCCGTCTTCTCAAATACGATGCTCAAGGTCCTATGGATGTTCAGACAGAAGTTATGTTATTCATGGCTTCGCGAGCACAGCTTGTTATGGAGGTAATTGAACCTGCATTACAAACAGGTAAAGTAGTTTTGTGTGACAGATTTATATCTGCCACATGCGCTTACCAAGGTAGCAGCGGGTACCCCATTGAGAAAATAATTAAGCTTGGAAAATTAGCAGTTGGAGATATTTGGCCTAACTTAACAATAATAATCGATATACCGGTCGAGGAGGGCCTCGTGCGTACTGGACGCAAACCATATCAAAAAACTAAAGTAAACCACGAAGATGCTAACCAGAGTTACTTATTTGAAAACGTTGTTATAGATAGATTCGATTCCAGGCCTTTAGAATACCACAGAAGGGTCAGAAAAGAGTTCCTCAGATTACCAGAATATTACCCTGGAGTTGTGAAAATAGTAAATGGGAGCAATTGTAATATTGAAACAGTTCATGGAAAGATATTGCAGCTTATCTCAGAGGTGAGTTTAACATAAATGTCATTCAAGGAAATTTTTTGTCAGGATAAGGCGATCGCAATATTGCAAAAGGCTTTTGCCTCGGGCAAATGGGCTCATGCGTATATCTTTGCCGGGGCAGAAGGAGTAGGCAAATTTAAGACCGCCCATGAATGGGCAAAGCTGCTTCTATGTAAGAATCCGTCCAGGGAAGATGGCTTCGCCGATAGTTGCATCTCTTGCCGGTCCTGCCAATGCTTCGAAGCCGGCACACACGCCGATTTCAATCACGTCTATAAGGAATTAGTAGAATTCACTAAAGATAATAAGGGCAGAAAGACACCCGTTGACTTGCCCATAGACGTCATTCGAGAGTTCTTGATAGAAAAAGTGCCGACTAAACCGATACTTTCACAAAGAAAGGTCTTCGTGGTCAGCGAAGCGGAAAGGTTAAATGCCGCTTCGCAGAATGCGCTGTTGAAGGTCCTGGAAGAGCCGCCTGCATATTGCTGTATCATCCTGCTATGCACCCGTTTAGAAAGGCTTTTACCTACTACCAAATCCAGATGCCAAATAATTCGGTTCGGTCCGATAGATGAAGATAGGATAATCGAAAGGCTCAAAGAGATGGGCCTTGAGCAACGAAAGGCTCAATACTTTGCCCGCCTGTCAATGGGCAGCTTAGGAACAGCGTGTCGCTGGGCTGAGCTTGAATTGGCTAATGCAAATCTTTATCAAACTAAAGACAGACTGGTAAGCTCCTTAGCCGACTTCCAATTTGCCGATGCGGTGGAGTTGGCCCAGGAGTTTTTGGACGAGAGTAAAAGAATCGCTGCTGTTTGGGACAGTCTTGATAAGACCACAAGCAAAACCGACATAAATCGAAGAGCTCAAAAAACTCTTATACAAATAATAATATCCGCTTTGTATGATGCAATGAGGTTGAATGTCACATCAGAACAAGCTGGGATTAACTTCGAACAAAAAGAACAGATAGGAAAGATAGCCGAACGCTTCAATGCCGAACGAGCCGTCCTAATGATTGAGGATTGCTATAGGACACTGCGCCTGATTGAGGCTGGAGTCAACGAGAAGCTTATTTTCGAGCAGCTATTGTTAAACCTCGCGGATTCTGATATAATCGATTTTGTGCAATATTGAGAAGACCTACACGTTAAACATGATTGTGAACCCCGCGCTAAACCCGTCCTGAGCCGGGTCGAAGGATCGCGGGGCTAAATATTTCTTGTATTTAGCCCCCCAATTCATTGGGGGGCTTATAAAATGATTTATTGTTGGTTTGTCTTTGAGGTAAACTGAATGCCTGAGGTTTCAGAAGTAAAGCCCAAGTGGGTAAAAAATAAAAAAAATATGATGGTTCGCTACAGCCGGATGAGCACGCTCGGCTTCTTCGAGCATAACGAAAGCAAAATACCAAAAATCAGTACCCGCGTGATTGTGGAAACCGATAAAGGTCTTGAATTGGGTTATCTTGTGGGCCAGCTTAGCTCTTACAAAGCCGGACGACTTAGATTAAGCAACGACCAGATAAAAAGTTATTTCGATAACAGCGGTATAGAACTTCCATGCGAGCAGGCTGGTAAATTTGTCCGTTACGCGACCGCTGCAGATATAAATGAAGAGCAGCACCTGAAAAAAATCGCAAGAGAAGAGACAGAATGCTGCAGGCGTTTCGCGAAGGAAATGAGCCTGCCGATGAAAATAGTTGACGCCGAACACATATTCGGCGGCGAACGGATTATCTTCTATTTTATGGCTGACGGCCGAGTGGACTTCCGTGAGCTGGTAAAGAGGCTGGCGCAGGAATACCAGACAAGGATCGAAATGCGCCAAATCGGCTCACGTGACGAAGCTAAGCTGCTTGGCGATGTGGAAAGCTGCGGGCAAGAGTGCTGCTGCAGAAGGTTTCTTAAACTGCTCAAGCCCGTTAATATGCGGATGGCCAAGATGCAAAAGGCTACGCTCGATCCTTCAAAGATTTCCGGCTATTGCGGCAGATTGAAATGTTGTCTTCGCTACGAAGATAAAACCTATATCGAACTTGAAAAACGACTGCCCAAGAAAAATACCAGGGTAAAAACCAAGCACGGCGAAGGCAAAGTTGTCGATAACCAGATATTGACCCAACTTGTTGTAGTTGAATATGATAGTGGCGGAAAAGTTGCTGTGCCTGTCGAAGAAATAGAAATAGTCTCCTTACCAGTACGTGCAAATAAAAAACGAGACAATGCCAGGCATAATACCGAAGAAGACATCGAGGAAAATAAAGAGCAGTAGTAATTAAGGAAATAACATGCCCCGTAAAATCATCGTAACATCAGCTTTGCCTTACGCTAACGGCCCAATACACATGGGGCATTTGGTTGAGTATCTTCAAACCGATATCTGGGTTCGCTTTCAGAAAATGTGCGGCAATCAATGCCTTTACTTTTGTGCCGATGACACACACGGCACGCCGGTGATGATAAGCGCACGTGCCGCTGGAATAAGCCCGGAAGTGCTAATTGAGCGAATGCACAAGGAGCACATAGCTGACTTCGGCAGTTTTTATATCGAATTCGATAATTATTACACAACCCACTCTCCCGAAAATAGATTTTTTAGCGAGCTTATTTTCAACCACTTGAACGAAGCAGGCTTCATCGTTAAACGAGACGTTGAACAAGCCTATTGCGAGAAATGCAAAATGTCACTGCCGGATAGATTCATCCGTGGTACTTGTCCTCGGTGCAAAGCTGAAAACCAGTACGGTGACTCGTGTGAGATTTGTGGTGCCACCTACAGCAGTTCCGAGCTGATTAATCCATACTGTGCAACTTGCAGGACCACACCGGTTTTGAAAACGTCTGAGCACTACTTTTTCAAGCTGGTTGAGCTTGAAAAACAATTAAAAGACCTTATCGCTGGAGGATATATTCAAAAATCAGTGGCAAATAAACTCAATGAATGGTTCAAAGCAGGCCTGAAGGACTGGGACATATCGCGAGATGGACCCTATTTCGGCTTTAAAATACCCGGAGAAGAAAACAAATTCTTCTATGTCTGGCTGGATGCACCAATTGGATATATGGCTTCAGTAAAAAATTACTGTGACGGCAATAACTTGGATTTCGACAAGCTTTGGAACAGTGGCGAATACGAGCTATATCATTTCATCGGCAAGGACATAATGTATTTTCATGCGTTGTTCTGGCCGGCAATGTTAATGGGAGCCAATTTTAAAACCGCCGACAAGCTTTTCGTCCACGGTTTTTTGACCGTAAACGGCGAAAAAATGAGCAAATCTCGCGGAACTTTTATCAATGCCAAAACCTATTTGAAGCACTTGAATCCCGAATATTTACGATACTACTACGCAAGCAAGCTGACCAATAGTATCGACGATATAGATTTGAAGACGGAGGATTTTATAAATAAAATCAATTCCGACCTTGTCGGCAAATTCGCGAACTTATCGTCCCGCTCCGGCCTGATGCTGACGAAAAAATTAAATGGCCGGCTTGGTCAATTAAATCAGAGCGGCGTTGAGTTAATCAATAAGCTCACCGCTGCCAAAGAAAATATTATCGATAACTATGAGAAGCTTAAATTTGCCGCTGTCGTTCGGACAATTACCGCTTTGGCTGACGAGGCGAACCGATATGTCGAACAAAATCAGCCCTGGGTGACTATCAAAAATGATCCGGAAAAAACGCGAGCTACCTTAACCGCTGTGATAAATGCTGTTAAAATCTTGACTATTTATTTAAAACCTATTTTGCCCAAATATGCTGAAAAAGTAGAAAGCTTTCTTAACCTAAACGGATTAAATTTTACAGATGTGGATACGGTGTTGGAGAATCATAAAATAAACGATTTCCAACGGTTGTTTGAGAGGATTGATAAAAAATCGGTCGAGAGCCCGAGGGGACAGGTAAGTGCAATGATTGAAGAAAGTAGAGAAACTCAAGATGCCCAGGCGTCCAGACCTGCGGAAGGTCAGCCACAATCAGCAGAGCCATTCAAGCCGGAATGTTCCATCGAGGATTTCGCAAAGATAGACCTGCGAATCGCCAAGGTCATAAAGGCCGAACCTGTCGCCGGTGCCGATAAACTGCTGCGTCTGGTTTTGGATGTGGGCGGCCCACAAAAAACATGTATGGCCGCTATAGCACAGGCCTATAAGCCAGAGGAGCTGACTGGTAAAACTGTAATATATTTTGCCAATCTGAAGCCCAGACAGATGAGGTTTGGTTTGTCGGAAGGTATGATCCTGGCAGCCGGTACCGGCAGAAAAGATATCTATATGCTTACCGCAGATGCCGGCGTAATGCCTGGGCAGAAAGTGCTTTGACCAAAAAATGGTGACTGGTTAAATGGTGGTTGGTTAAATAATTAATTCAACAACCAATGACCATATCAGTTCTGCGGTGAGAAAATCAAAGATGAAAAAGAACATCGAAGAAATTGCCAGGGAAAACGGCCGATATAGTCCCAAAGCGATTAGGTTCGTTTATGAAGGACTTGGCTATACTGCTAAAGAAGTTGCCACTAAGCCTACCCACGTAAGCGGCCATACATTATGCGAGGGACTTAAGAAGCTGGCTATCGAAAAGTGGGGCAGACTGGCAATGCTTGTTCTTAATACCTGGGGCGTTAAAACAACTCGTGATTTTGGTGAAATTGTTTATCTGATGATAAAAAATGAATGGATGAGCGCCCAACCCAACGACACCATTGACGACTTCAACGACCTCTACGATTTCAAAACCGTATTCAAAGATCGATTCAAGTTCTAATCAGTCGGCCTTGAAGAATAATACCAATTGTGATTAATCCTTGTGCCTCACATATTTAAGCCAGCTTGTGGATTCAATATATATTGGCTCAGCAGCGTCATAAATCACATCAGATAACCCAGCAAAAGCGCTGTAATTAAGTACGATTGCTATTACA
>CAZVWH010000080.1:0-12994 GCA_964631175.1 uncultured Pirellulales bacterium
AGCAGAGGTCTTTTGCTTTTGGCAACCTTTTCCAACAATGGCACGAGCTTGGTTACACTGCTTATTTTTTCCTCGTTGACAAGGATATACGGCTTTGTCAGCTCACAGACCATATTTTCAGTGTCGGTCACGAAATGTGGCGATAAATAGCCACGGTCGAACTGCATACCTTCTACAAATTCGACGGTAGTCTCGAAACCTTTGCCTTCTTCAATTGTGATAACGCCATCCTTACCGACCCGCTGAAAGGCTTTAGCCATAGTCTTGCCGATTTCCGTATCGTTATTGGCTGATACCGAAGCGATATTTATTATGTCATCGGCTTTAGTGATATTTATGGGCTTTACTAAGGAAGTGAGCTTATCTGTGACCACTTTGGAGGTTTTATTCATGCCTCGTGCCAGGGCCATAGCGTCGGCACCGGCTGCAATATTTTTGTAAGCTTCTTTGAAGAGCGCTTCCGCCAGAACAGTAGCAGTTGTTGTGCCGTCGCCGGCGATTTTTGAAGTCTTGCTTGCCGCTTCTTTAACTAATTTTGCACCGAGATTTTCATTTTTATTTGTAAGCTCGATTTCTTCAGCTACTGTTACGCCGTCTTTGGTTACTGTTGGCCCGCCCCAGCTCTTATCGAGGATGGCGTTTCGGCCTCTTGGGCCGAGTGTTGATTTGACCGCTGCTGCGAGTTTTTCTACGCCAGCCAGCAAACCTGCTCTTGCGTCTGCTTCGAATGCCAATTGTTTAACTGCCATAATTGCTTCTCTCCTATTTAAAGTGTAGATAGATAGATTTCACGTACAATCTCTGAATAATGAGCAAAGAATATACCAGCTTTCGGACAAGTTGAAAACCATTTTAGCTTTTCTGCTTATAATTGTTTTTAATATAAGCAGTTATGTAATTTTTAAATTGTTTTTCAATTGGTTTCATCCGAGGTTCTAAAAGTAAAAAGTGCCATTTTTGGCATAGTGAAAACAGTAGATACGCCAAGTTGACAGACGAGGAATAGAGTCGTGCCTATCGTTTTTTTCTAATGAAAAAAGTCGGCTCAGTCAATACAAGGTATTTGGAGAAAGAAATAACATAGTTTATGGTGTAAATTTAGAGCGGTCTTGTGATTCCAGAGACAAAGATATACACCTACAGCAATTTTTCAATTTTCTCAGAGGTTTTCTTCAATCATCTCACGCGTAAGGATGACTTTGCCCTCGCTGCACTGTTCGCACTTTCTGACGATGCGTTCGGGAATCGGCCGACCGGTATCAATCGGCGTGCCGTGCATCACGACATCGGTTCCGAGAATATCTTCCAGAACAATCTCGTTGACATGCCGGCCTGCACCGGTGCATTGCACTTTGAGAATTTTTGCCATTACTAATCTCCGAAAGTGATATTATATCTATTACTAATTCTTAGTTCTATATTTCCTTTTGTGTGCTACATACTTTCTTCCACAATTTTTATTTTTTCTTCTGTTAGACCGTAGATGTCATAGAAAAGTTTGTCGATTTGTTTGTCGGTGGCGTCAATTTGATGCTGAATTCGAGTCTTTTCGTTCGGAAATAAGGTTATACCGTCGACCTTTATTGCATCTTCATGGATAACATCCTTATAGGCTTGAGCATAGCCGGCTTTATTGGTTACATCCCAGCCTAATTCCTCGAAAAAAGGATCGATAAATTCTCTGCGAAGCTGGGTCTCATTGTACTGCAGCGAATGATATGTCTCGATATTACAGCCGAACGTTTCTACAAGCTGTTTGATTCTGGCAGGGACATTAGTCATTCGGTTTTTCTCCCTCTATTTAAAAATAAAATAAAACGTAAGCGTTCACGGGAAAACCGCATTTTTGTCATTGCGAGCGAAGCGAAGCAATCTAAAATCGTATGTTTTTGAGATTGCTTCGGCCTAAAGGCCTCGCAATGACACAAAAACGCCTCATTTTCTGCGTGAACGGTTACAATAAAACATTGCAAAAATTGTACCAAACAGGTCCATTAGTGTAAATAAAGAACTGTAAGCAAATTGACATGCAAAATTCGAAATAGACTGGTGTCTGCGTTTTGTGTATGGTAAAAAGATGTTGAGCAGCAGGACCGCGAAAAATATGCGGAGAAGTATGATTTGAAATCCTTGAATTGGTGAAAATATAGTGGGGATGCTGAAGATGATAGTTTTATTAACGGACTTCGGCTACAGTGAGTATGTAGGCGTAATGAAGGGTGTAATCTACAGCGTTGACAATGGTGCGAAAATAGTTGATTTATGTCATGACATATCTGCTCAGAATATCATTGAGGCTTCATGGCTCCTAAGAAACAATTACAAATATTTTCCCAAAGGAGCAGTTTTTTGTTGTGTGATTGACCCCGGCGTAGGCACAGATAGAAAAGCATTGGCTGTGAAGACGGATAATTATTATTTCGTCGCTCCGGATAACGGCTTACTCTCCGAGACGCTTAAAGAGCAGGGCATAATCCAGATCAGGCAAATTCCCATCCCGGAAGATGCGAGCCGAACATTTCATGGCAGAGACGTGTTTGCCAAAGCGGCTGCAAATATTAACAAAGGCGGCTTCGATGACGTGGGAGAAATAATAGAAGAAATAGAAAAATTGGAGCTTTATCAAAATGAAAGAGAAGGGTTGGTTGTTAGAATCGATAGGTTCGGCAATATTATAACTAATCTGCTAAGACAGGACAAAGATGAGTATTATGTGGAGATGAATGGTAAAAAAGGTGCGATGAAATATTATCCTGATTACTACTCGGCAAAAGACAACGAGTTATTCTTAATAGTAGGTTCAAGTGGCACGTTGGAGATCAGCCTGAAAAATGGAAGTGCTAATGAGAGATTGCGTGCTAAATCGGGTGACAAAATAAAAATATCGTAGTAGAAAAGCAATCACAGAATTCGTTCTGAGCAATGCGAAGAATCTGTTTTAAAAATAGATTAACACTGATTTGTTTTTATCTTTAGTCCCGCAATCCTTCGACCCAGCTCTCGTCTCGGCGAAGCGCCGAGCTTTAGTCGGACAGGTTTATTGTGGGGTTTTTTAACCTAGATTTTTCTTACTAAAAGCCGGTTGTTTGGTGGGTGAACTTTATATCATGTTGATCAATGCCGCGGACTTTTGCTTAACCTGTCGCCAAAAGACAAGTATGAGAACGCCTAACACCAAACAGCTCAAAGAATCGCCCATGAACCATAAAGTAGGCATTGCTGCTGTCAGTCCTGTTATCGCACAAACCACACCTATAAACACTGAAGCCAAGCCGGAGAATGGTACTATTATTCCATATCTTATAGGATCACGGGCCAGAATTAAGAAGAATACCCCCACCGCAACAAACGTGGCGGAGACCGTACGAACCGCATACAGCAATAGTGGTGAATCCGGAAACGCCTGACCACCAAATGCCTTAGCAATGGATTCGAGCATCCTAATGGGCAAGAACATTCCGGGTACCGACAGCAGGCACCCAAGACCGGCTATCCACAGGCATATCTTCAATGCACGCATTCGTATCTCCTTTTTACCAGAATGGAAACTGTATTAAATAGACTCGATAAGCCTTATACTATCAACTTCTAAAATTTTTTCACGAATTACTACGGCAATTCGCTGATAATCAAAGGTTCCGGAGCTTAATCAACGAGTATAAGCCCGTAAAAATTGGGACATTGACGGGTTGTTCGCACAACTTCTATAGGTAGGCCCACTTTTTTCACAGTAGAGAAAACATCAATTCCGCAAGCTTCCATCGACGGGCGGGCCTTTTCAGGATGCCGACACCGTTTTTCTTCTACGTTACACTCTCTGCAGAAAGGGCAAGGACCGGCACCAAGACCAAAAGCCTTCCAGAGACCGCGAAGAAAAATCTCCCGCTCGAGTTCAGCAACTATTGTTTTTACATCTGCTTGTCTATCGAAGTGTATCAATATCGCTCGGCTGTAAGAATCCAGAACCTTACGCATTTCATCTGGTGATGGTGTAAAGGGAGGGCAAACGAGGCATTGGCCGAAAACATCGCATCCAAACTGACACTTCAATCGCACCCAGGCAACAGTCTCCACCTCCGAGGGAGAAACTATCCGAACTTTTCTAACACCTGCTTTCTGTTTTACAGCATCAGATAATTCTTTATCAGAAAGATTTGTTTTCTTTGCGGTAGTTTTTCTTTTCTTGTTCACCTTAGACCGATAATCAGTCTTCCGTGTAAATACTAAGGAGCTCAACGATTTTGTTATGGCCTTGCTGTTTGGCCAGTGACAAAGCTGTTTTGCCGTTATCGTTTTTGGCGTTTACATCGGCGCCGTTTGCAATAAGTAGTTTAACAATATCATTTTGTCCTTCGTATGCTGCAAGGTGCAGAGGTGTAAAGCCATACCTGTCCGCTACGTCGACCTCAGCGTGATGGACAAGAAGGAGTTTAACGACCTCGGTCTGGCCTTGATAGGCCGCAAGGTGTAAAGGCGTAATGCCAAATCTGCTCTTAGCTTTGACATCAGCACCTTGAGCAATAAACATTCCAACGATGTCACTCTGGCCCATGCCGGCTGCTGAATGCAGTGGCGTCCAGCCCGACCGGCCTTTTGCGTTAACATCGGCTCCATTGGCAATAAGCAGTTTGACCATATTCTTTTGGCTGGCAATGACTGCAAAGTGTAGGGGCGTCTCGCCATGCTCGTCCTTGGCGTTGATGTTAACGCCTTCTTCGGCAAAGTTTGTTAGCTTGGCAATGTCTCCTAAGTAAACAGCCAGATGGATATTGGCAACTTCAGCGCCTTTTGCTATAAGTAGTGCAACCAGTTCATGTTTGCCCCACCTCGCAGCTACGTATAGAGGGGTTTCACCATCCTTATTTTCAGCATTCACATTTGCACTGTTGGCGATAAGCAGTTCAGCCACGTCCTTATGGCCGTACCTGGCTGCGAGGTGTAAGGCAGTCTGGCCGTCCTTATCTTTGGCGCTCACATCAGTACCCCTTAAAATGTGCATTTGGACTTGGCCGATGTCGCCGGCAGATGCTGCTTCATGAAGTGATTTGGATGATAGCTCCTCACCGGCAGCCATCGCGTGCTGAAATGACGTAGGTGGTTTCGTCTCACAGCCGACAGCTATGAATATTAACGTAACAAACGAGCAGAGTTGTTTTTGTGCTTTCATTTGTTCTTGCCTCCTATAATTTATAATCTGTTTTGGAAATGCTGATTTTTCTTAAAAAAGCTACTTGTAGTTCTTAAGTTCTTACAAAACTTACAACAAAGCAAATTTTTAATAAAGTATCAAATAGGTTGGCCAAGGTCAATGTTATATTGATTAAAACCACGATCTCGAAAAACTAATATAATTCAGGTTTTGATGAATAAATCCTTGTCATGTATGCAAATAGCAGGCACAAAAGGCCAAATTTTATATTTTTTCCTTGACTTTTTTTAACTTATTATATAAAATAATGCTAAATCTGGTGGAGGTCGTTAGAAGCTTGGTTAAAGACCAAGCTTTACACCTAAAAGGAGGAGACAACAAGCGTGGGGGGATGGATTTCCATTTTGCAGCTAAGAATTGCATTGTCGTAAGAAAGACGTAAATCTGTCACCTCTGTCTGTAGCTGTCTTGAGGAAAGAAGGAGGAGTGAGAGACTCATGTCTCTGACCTCAGGCTCACTGAATTTAGGTAGATGTGAAAGCATCAAGGGTGTATTGCATGAGCCATATATTTGACCTTACAGGAGGAGGTAGCTTTTCAATGTTGGAGTGTAACTAACGGGGACGGAGTTTGCCCTGAATTGATGAATGGTGATGATGTAATTTAAAATCTGTGCGTGAGGAGGTTATCTTCTCTGGCGGGCGCAAGTGTCATGTGAGCTTCAGCCTTTTACGATAGCACGATAAGGTAGCATTCGCCCGCGTCGAAATTGAAAATTTAAAAAAGAGGTCGTGTGATTTTGGGAGGTAGGCTGATGAAATACTATCGCAATTTAAGAGTGAGAAAATTGTTGGTCCTTATCTTGGGGGCGTTTTTAGCTGGCACAATTATGGGCTGTCAGACTGCCCCGACTATGTCTGAAACGGAGGCGGAGCATCAGAGGCTAACGAACATTATCCGACATCAAATTCAGCAGAGTCAATCTAGCTTTCTGGGTGTGTCTGAGACAGAAACAACAACATCCTCGGGCGTGCTTTTGAAACCAGGCGATGAGATTGAGGTGAAGTTCTATTATACGCCCGAGCTTGATATTACTCAGACGGTGCGTCCCGACGGCAAGATGTCACTTCAGTTGATTGGAGAGATCGACGTTCGAGGAAAGAGCCCATCTGGCCTTCGAGAAGAGCTGCTGAAACTATACATGCCTCATTTAAAAAAGCCGGAGATCGCTGTTATAGTTCGGTCCCTGGTGAGCCGCCGTGTATATGTTGGAGGCCAGGTAATTACGCCAGGAGTCATAGACATGCCGGCGGAACTTGATGTGCTGGAAGCGATTATGGAAGCCGGTGGATTCATTTTGCCGGAAGCTGAGGTCAAAAATGTGGTTATTATTCGCCATTTGGATGGTCAGAGATATGCATACTCTGTTGACCTGGGATCTGTCTTGAAGGGCGAAGGCTCACAGACATTTTATTTACAGCCACAGGATATTGTGTATGTGCCCAGAACCAAGATCACTAAGCTTGGTCAATGGGTTGACCAGCATATAAACAAGCTCATACCTGATACGGGCTTCTTCTTCAGAAGAGTATCTGGAAGAACCACAGTTGGTTATAGTGCTTATTGATAAATCGGGATGTTAATTTTAGAAAGGGGAAAAGCAAATGGCAGATAAGATAATCGAATTTGAAGAAAGGCCCCGAGAAAGATCATTACGGGACCTGTATTACATCTTCTTTCGGAACAAGTGGAAAGTGATCCTGTTTTTTCTCGCCGTTGTCGTCATAGTAGCTGTAGTTACTTTTCTCAGCGATGAAATCTACCGCTCGGAGGCCGGACTGCTGGTTCGGCTCGGCCGTGAAACCGTGACCTTGGATCCCACGGCAACGACCGGTACGATCATTCCAGTGGCTCAATCTCGCGAAAGTGAAATCACCACCGAGTTGGAGATTCTCAAAAGCCAGGAGATCGCCGAAAAGGTGGTGGATTCCATTGGGCTGGAAACATTCATATCGCAGCTTGGGGAGCCAAGCAAGGGTCTGTTGGAACGGTTGGGTTTGACCACGTCATTGAGCAACCGCGACGCTGTTGTGTTCAGCGTTATGAATAACTTGGGTGTCGAGATCCAACAAGCAAGTTGGATCATCGCAATCACTTACGAGGCGAAAGATCCTCAACTGGCTCAGAAAGTGCTTAGTACATTCATAGATTGTTATCTTGAAAAGCACATTGATGTACATCGGACGCCTGGGTCGTATCAATTCTTCGCTCAGGAATCGAACCAATTGCGAAGCAAGCTTGTAGAAACTGAGAACCAGCTTCGTGATTTGATGAACCAGACTGGTATCTCCTCGTTAGAGGAGCAGCAAGGGGTCATTTTGGATCGCATCGGCACTTTACAGGCTGGGATAGATAGCGCAGACTCTGAGTTAGCTGCTTCCAGGGCGAAGGTACAGGAGTTGCAGAAAAACCTGGGTGAAACACCGGATTTAGTAGTGACAGGGGCTACGGTGGGCCTTCCAAATGCTGCTGCTGACACGATGCGTGCCCGGCTCTACGAGCTGCAACTCTTAGAGCAGGACCTTGTGTCGAAGTTTGAGCATGACAGCCGACAGGTGCAGGATGTCCGTCGTCAAATTGCAGCGGCACAGGCACTGCTCGATAAGGAAGACCAGGCACGCAGCACACTTACTAAAGGACTGAATGAAACTTATCAGTCGATAAAGTCGGCGATGCTAACCGAAAAAGCAACCGTCTCATCACTGCAGGCTAGAGTTGACGAGCTGAAGAGTATGTTAGAACATGCAAAAACGGAGCTAAAATCTCTGATTAATAATAGTGTCAAATTCGCGGGCTTGACGCGAGAGGTAGAAATACAGGAAAACAATTATCGTAAATATTCCGAGAACCTCGAACAAGCCCGGATCGACGAAGCTCTTGAGACGGGAAAAATCTCAAACATCAATGTAGTACAGCCGGCCACACTTCCTATACAACCGGTTCGGCCCCGCAAGGCGCTCAACCTGTTATTGGGTCTCTTGCTGGGTACCTTTGGTGGAGTCGCGCTCGCATTCTTTTCTGAGTACTTGGATCATTCTATCAAGATTCCTGATGAGGTAGAAGAAAAGCTGCAACTGCCAGCCATTGCTTGCATCCCGCGTGTTCAAGACAACAGGGTTTCTTCTGAAGCTAAGTGGGATATCCCTATGAGCGTAAAAGAATACTACGAGGCTTTTAAGGAGCAGTTGCTGTTGGGTTCCGGCGGCTCGAAAAAAGTACCGCGGGTGCTGGCCATTACGAGTTCACATGATGGTGAAGGTGCCAGCACAGTCGCAGCAAACCTTGCCAGAGTGCTGGCACGCCCTGGCGATGGAGATGTCCTGCTTATTGATGCAGACCTTCGACATCCTTCCGTACATCGGTTCTTTGAGTCGAGGCTTTCACCTGGACTGTCTGACATTCTCACAGATGGCCAGAGTCTAGATAGTGTCGTTGTTCCATCACCGGTACAGAATCTCCATATTCTCTCAGCAGGCAACATAAACGGCAATCTCTCAGAAATCTTCGATTCAGAGGGACTTACCAGCCTGCTGCATTCAATAAAGAAAAATTATCAGTTTGTGGTTATAGACTTGCCAGCCGTGAACGAGGCGAGCTGGACGCTTCGGGTGGCCAGGCTCTGCGATGGCGTCGGTTTAGTTATAGAAGCAGAGCGAACTTGCCGGGAAGTGGTAGAGAGGACCAAGGAGCTTTTGGTGCAGTCGAAAGCCAATATCATCGGAGCTATCGTCAACAAGAGACGTTTCTATATCCCACGCTGGTTGTACAAGACATTGTAAACGGCACAGCTATATGCAATCCGTTTGTTGTTCTTTGTACAAGCTAAAGGGATAACGCTGAAAAGTCAGAAATTCGAGAATACTGGAGTGTAACTGGAGTGTAAAAGAAGCAGCTTGATTGGACTGCTTAGCAGGCGAGGAGGCTAACCAAACAGAGTTATTGAAAAACAAAGCTTTTTGAAAGGTCTGTTTTGGCTCCGTTTCGGTATTTAACCCAAGAGGCCATGCAAGTAGTAGCCGTTAGAGATTTATAAGTCATTGTATATAAAGAGCTTAGTTCTTCAGCATTAGAATTGCCGGGAAAATCTTGGAAAAATAGGAAAAAGCTTGACAAAAAGTGTATGTTCTATTATTGTAAATTTGAGATAAATCGGTCAATGGTGTGTGCGCAAAATGTATAATTTAGCAAAGATAGATAACGCCAGGGACTGGAATGATAGCAGAGGAGGATACGAAAAAGGCAATAAGGAGGTTGGAGGAGGAGATGAAGGGTGATGGATATACCAAGGCTGTTGGCGCTGCCGAGGCATAGAGTTTGCCTGAAGCAGGTAAAAGGCCAAGGAAGCGTCTACTCAGTTGAGCAGTTTCACGCTATACTTGAGTGTGAAAAGGCTCGAGCTGACCGCAATGCACATCAATTTTCGCTTGTTATTTTCGAAATAAGCGATGCAGGGGGGGATACCTTTCAGATTCATTATTTCACCCATTTACTTGTCAATCGCGTTCGCGAGAGCGATGAAACTGGATGGTTTGACAACAAGCATATAGGCGTTATTTTGCCGGACACGCCTAATGTTGGCGCTCAAAGGTTTGCCGATACTGTCTGTGAGGTGGTCAAGGCTAAAGCTTCAGTTCCTAAATACACTGTTTACACTTATCCATCTAAGCCGTCTTCCAATGGCAATGGGCATTACACTCAGCTTTACTTTGCAGATATTTTCCCCCAATGGGATGCGGGAGTATCACAAAGCTATTCAATATTTGCCGACCATCGTAGTTATAATAGCAGTGTGCCTGGCACCCAACAACCATTGGTTGATGTCCCACGAGAGCTTGAGCCGTTCTACCTCCAACCGTTCCAAGTGGGGAAGCGCGCTTTTGACATATTGTTCTCAATAGTGGCTCTTGTTGCTTTGACTCCTTTATTTTTCTTTGTATCCCTATTGATCAAGGCTGTGTCTGACGGGCCTGTTTTCTTCAAACAGAAGAGAGTGGGGTACATGGGCAGAGCATTTACTATGTGGAAATTTCGAACTATGAAGGTTAACGCCAACGCCGCGGAACATAGACAATATATTACCAAACTGATAAATGGCTCAAAAAATGGTGCGGATACTGATAGGCCGATGACTAAACTAAGCAATCATCGGGAGAGGATTCGGTTTGGCAATGTACTTCGCAGGTTGTGTATTGATGAGCTGCCACAGTTGATTAACGTACTGTGTGGTCAGATGAGTTTGGTTGGTCCCCGTCCTGCCATATCTTACGAGGTGGAGGAATATTTGCCCTGGCATTATAGACGATTTGATGTCCTTCCTGGTATGACAGGTCTTTGGCAGGTCAGTGGAAAGAACCAGCTTAGCTTTATTGAAATGGTACGGCTGGACATTCAGTATGCCAGACGGCAATCTTTTTGGATCGATTTGAAGATTTTATTTAAGACGCCATTTGCAATTATTTCTCAAATAATCAGTGACTTACGGGGAAAAAAGTAATGGATTTAAGGGGGGCGGAGAAATGCTTAACGTTGCAGTTATAGGATGTGGATACTGGGGGCCAAATCTTGTTCGTAATTTTAGTTTCCTTTCAGGGTGCAAAGTAAAGACGGTTTGTGATATCAGCTCAGACCGGCTGGCACATATCAAAAAGCTCAATCCTAATATGGAAGTTACCCGACAATTTGATGATGTAGTCAGAGATTCTAATATTGACGCGGTTGCGATAGCCACACCTGTTTGTTTACACTTTGAGATGGCCAAGAAATGTCTGCAAGCTGGGAAACACACCCTGATTGAGAAACCGATGGCCAGTTCAGTAAAGGAATGTGAGGAATTGATCGAATTGGCCGACAGTCATAAGTTAACGCTCATGGTCGGGCACACTTTTATCTTCTCCACTCCTGTCAAGAAAGTCAAAGAAATTGTTGCTTCAGGCGAGCTCGGAGAAATTCAGTACATCAGTTCCAGGCGCTTAAATCTTGGTCTGTTCCAAAAAGATATTAATGTGGCCTGGGATCTTGCGCCTCATGACATCTCTATTATTCTCTATGTTTTGGACGCATGTCCTGTATCGGTTAATTGTCAGGGAAAGTACCACGTTACTGAGGGAATCGAAGATGTGACCAATATGACGCTAAATTTCACTAATGGTGCTTTTGCCACGGTCCAGAGTAGCTGGCTCGATCCTAATAAGATTCGTGAAACGATGTTCGTAGGCAGAAAGAAGATGCTTGTTTACGATGATCTGGAACCAATAGAGAAGATAAAAGTATACGACAAGCGGGTAGAAATACCTCCTCACTATGATACTTACGCTGAGTTTCAATATTCCTACCATTATGGGGGCATGTACGCTCCATTCCTCAAATTGGTCGAGCCTTTGAAAGGGGAATGCGAGCATTTTCTCAACTGCATCAGAACCGGAGCGAAGTCAGAGTCAAGCGGCCTGGATGGCTTAAAAGTAGTCCAGGTTCTAGAGGCTGCTACCGAGTCATTGCAAAATAGTGGTGGCAGGGTGGAGATCGCTAGTCTGCATGTGCCTTAAGAATGTGGTGGATCGGGAAGGAACACAATATTTTTTTCGACCGTGCTAACCGCTGGTTACTAATCGAAACGATTAAGTGACTTAAAAGCAGATATCTGACCATTCGAACCATTAAACTCTTATCAGTAACCACTAACGGCTAAGTTATGATTAAAAGTTTATTTTCCTCGCAGCTTCGACTCAATATGGCCTGTGGAGTAGTGACGACAGTAATCAACACTATCACCGTGACAGAGAAGTTCGCTATGACTACCTGGTTGGATTGCTCATCGATTGTGCAGAAGAAAGATTAACGGGTTTATGCAATTGGCGAAGAATTTAGAAATGGTCACCTTGCTTAGGAAAGATCTTACTCAAAATCTTGGCAGGCTGTTATATTGTAAAGAGACCGCCCAGGTAACATCTTTATATGTTTCCATGGTTGCCGGGATAGCATTTGGCTTGATAGTAAGCATTGTTAATACTCGGCTTTTGGGGCCACAGCGGTATGGCGATTTCAAATTCTTGATTAACCTATTTACTTTTGTAGCCACCATAACGACATTTGGCTTTTTCTTCTCTGGTGGCAGACTTCTGGCTGAACGCAGGAACGAGCACATAAGAGACCAGTTAGTCGGAGGTTTGTTGACTATAGCTTCGATTATTTCGTTATTACTGATAGTTATTCTGTTTGTCTTTTCCTTTTTTGTAGATGATCTGTTTCATCCAGGCCTGGGTAAAATCATTCGCCTATTCTCCCCATTGCTGTTTATATTTCCCTTCAAATTGTGCCTGGAGAATATTATGCAGGGTGATAACCGCATATTCCAACTTGCGGTTTTTCAAAGGGCGTCGCAGGTTTTTTATCTAATAGGGGCTTTGACCGTCAGTTATTTGGTTCCTTTCTCATTGACTATATGTCTAATTTTGCAATTAGGTATTGCTGCTTTGGTGATTCTTATTATGTCATTGCTCCTAAAACCTGCGCTAAACGGCGTGCGTCCGATACTTTCACAGATTTACACAGAGAACACAATCTATGGTTTTCAGGTCTATATAGGTTCCCTTGCTAGCGTGGCAACCGCTATGCTGATGGGACTGCTTGTCGGCTACCTCGTTAACACTACAGCAGTTGGTTTCTATTCTTTAGCTTTGACGGTAACGATGCCTTTGAGCTTTCTTCCCAGCGCCTTTGGGACAACCTTGTTCAAGACATTTGCAAACAGGACTTCCATACCTAAAAAAGCTATTTTTGCAAGTATCG
>CAZVWH010000081.1:0-12726 GCA_964631175.1 uncultured Pirellulales bacterium
TATAGTCAGCAAACTCTTTGGCGTATCGCTCCCAGTCATCCCTGCTGAAATTATCAACGTAAACCTTATATGACATATGAGGAATCCGACAATCTATGACCGTGTGAGCAGCCTGTAATTAATCTTTTAATGCTCTTTAGCAATCTTGTAGCCTGGTAAGCCCCTGTAGCTTTGAGCTTGAACTTTAACAAACTGTCTCGTGGAGAGACACAAAATCGTCCTATCTGCATGTCATCTGTGCAATTATTTACTATTTGAGGCTCGATAGTAAAACCCAATTTATAACCAGCCTCTTTAGCCGCACTGCAAACTCTTGAATCGTGTGCACCATGAGGATAACTGATAGCCAGAACCCTATATCCGACCATTTTCTCAAGCGCTATCTTGGAGCAAGTAAGTTCGTGTTGTAGCTTGTTGTTATCGATTTCGGTTAGCACGGGATGTGAAACAGTATGGGAAAATATCTCAAATCCATCGTTATCCAGCTCAGCGATTTGTTCTTTGCTCATAACAGTTCTGTTTTTGTTAGTACAATTCTCAGGCATCTCCCAGCGAGGTGGCTGCCCAAGATTTCCGGCGGGAACAAAAATTGCTGCGGGTAATCCATACTCTTTTAAGATCGGAATGGCATTTTCTTTGACACTTAGAAACGCATCGTCAAATGTAATAGCAACCAGGTGGTTGAGTCCATTTGAATCAGCTATCTTTATTTCTGATGGCCTGATGACAGAGCAATTACTGGCCAAGTAGGCCATCTGCGTCCTGAAACCTGTGATTTCTGCCTTCGGTATGCCATGGTAGTATATGACGACCCGACGGGGCTGTTTGTTTATTAGATAAAGTATCAGTGCGTATGAAATGGCAAAGACAAATTCTACGACTCCTTTAAGATACTTTACAGCGACAGTAAACGTTGAAAATTCTGTACTGCTCATTTAGGTTCCAAGCGAAGCGTGCAGAATTTGAAGCTTGCCCAATTCTTTTTCAGTGTTGTTAATTCCCCACATACTGTCCTGCACAGGATCTTCTTGAGAGCTAATAATACAGCCATGGCACATACGCGTAGGCCGGACGAGATAGCCACAATGAGGTTTGCTAATAAGTAGATAAATATGCCCTGATGTTTTCTGAGAAAGATCAGCCGGCTTTTTTGCTGTTGAACAAACATTTTTACGGGGATTTGACTGCTGCTATGGCTGCCACCTCCCACATGAATCACTTGAGCGCCTGGCCAGAACAGCACCTTCCATCCCGCTTTGGCAAACCGGTAACACCAGTCTGCCTCCTCACAGTACATGAAAAAACGTTCATCCAGTAGGCCAACCTGGTCAATGGCTTGCCGTCTGGCCAGCATAAACATTCCAGAGATTACATCTACATCTCTCTCGCTGTCGCGCTTCCACCAGAGCATCCATTCACGGCCGAAAACCCTATTGTACTTAAAGAGTTTGGCCAATCCAAAAGCAGATAAGAAAAGGTTGACGATACTTGGATAGCGAAAACACGTCATCTGCACCTTCTTTTGATTTTCCCGTACCTGGCAACCTACAACTGCTGCTTCCGGATGATTATCGGCGAATTCAATTGTCTTGGCGATGGCGTTGTCCATTACAATTGTATCGCTGTTGAGTAAGAGAACATAACGGCCACGAGCGATAGCGATTCCTTGATTGTTAGCGGCAGCAAAGCCACGATTCTCGTAGTTATCTATCACAATCGCGCTTGGGAATTCCTCTTTTATCATCTCGACTGAATGATCTATCGAGGCGTTATCTATAACGATCACTTCGAATGTAATATTTTCCGTTTCTCTGTACGCTGACGCCAAGCAACTGCGCAAGACATCTCGGGTGTTCCAGTTTACAATGATAATTGAAGTGTCAATAGCACTCACGAGACAATTACTTAGCAGCTAAAGTATCCGGCACGTTATCTTCCTGCTGCGTTAGCCCAATTTGGTAGTAGGTTAATAGTCGCCGCATATTCTTTACACTTATATCCTTCGCTGAGAAAGCCGACCATCGCCAGTGTCATATACCACCACATCGTTATTTGACCGAAATACGAGACTCCAAAAAATGCCACGCAGTGTCCAAGCAAGACAACGAAGAGACACCAAGTCAATATCCGGTGTGTATGTTCCTGGCATCGCAGACACAGGTGTAGAAGCGTCCTAAAGGCTACATATATCATGGCTAGGAAAAGTAGGAAAGTAACAAATCCACCTCGCACCCCTTCAAGCACAAACTGGTTCGTTACATCGTAAAGATTCCAGCCCCAATGACTTGTGCTGCGACAACCGATCAGCGCCCACTCATCAAAGTGATTTACGGCTTCGTCAATTAAATGATAGCGATGCCACCCTGTCGAGCCACCTATCAAGCGGATCCGCGAAATCAAGTGCCACACTGGCGCTTCCATGACGATATGGAGGCCAATAAGTGAGGCGGCCACGCCCCATCCTGCGGTACCCGTATAGCGTCGCCACTTAAACCAATATAATCCAGCTACCACGTAAAATAGTGCCATTAGAGGTGTGCTCGACGCCGTAGCTACTACAATAAAAACACTTGCGGCTGCCGCGGCCCCATAGAGACATTTGGGACGTCCAATTCGGTATAGTCCGGTGAAAAATGGAAAGACAGTTGCCCAGAAGAGTCCCAGCATGATAGAATGCGGGAAGGATGCTTGGCATCTGTAGGTACCCTCCCGTGTCCATGTCTCCACTCGACCCAGTACCACGAAGGGATTACTGCCGGTTACCCGTTCGTACGCTACAAATGGGACAAGAACGAGACAGCAAACGGCCATGACCTTGAAAGGATAAATGATATCGTGCCAGGAGTGAATGTTCTGTCTGAATAGCCAGTATAAACCAATAACATCGAACAGGACTCCACACTTATAAATTAAGGCTCTCATGTCACGCCATTGTAAGACATATATACCAGCTCCTACAACTGCCCAGAGCAGTACCAATTTGTCGAACCGATTCCAGTTTATTTTGCGGACTTCTTCCCGCAGTAAAAGGCGCAGTACACCAGCAACAACCAATATCCGCAGAGGCGTGAAATCCAAGTCAAGAATAATTATCCGCTGGTCCGCAGGAATAAAACACGCCGCCAAAATAAATGGCATCAGAAAATACTTCCTGGGAACTGCTATAAGCGAAGTTGCCAAGATTAAAGTTGCCGCTATCGTGGTTTGGTAAATCACATAAATACCCGTAATTCTAATAACGCAAAATTCTGCTTTGAGCCCAAAAGTCTAAGTTTACTCAATTAAATGGCATCACATATACCCGAAACAGCATAGCAAACATTGTGATGAGAGTCCGAATTTTCGCTCTTAGAATGCTGCCAAGAATATAATTACTGAATATTGAATGCGTTAACCATAGCATGGCTCACATTCAACATTTGGTTTCTTCCGATGGAAAATATCCACTGAGTTACCTGTACCACAGCCCAAATCCAGTACAACTCTCATCTGGCTGTTGTGCCTAAAGGCGTAATCGATGTAGTAATCTGTGATTACTTGGCAACAGTGATCACTCGGAATGCAGTCTTTTAGTAGCTCGCGCATAGATACCTTTCATATATTTCCTGTACTAACCTGATGAACGGAGCTAATGGTAGGATCCGGGTAAACATCCACCTGAACTAAACGATGAAAATTTCTTGGGTGTGCTCAGGTATTCCCGAGCCGAGCTTTTCAAACCGTGCCTGCACACCACATAGATTTGTGGGGCCATATACTACTCCGTATGTCTATTGAAATCCACAATATACCAGAAAGATTGCAGTAATCGTTTAATAGAATATTGGAGCTTTTTTCCATTAAAGCGATGTGACGAAAATGCTGTTTTTACGCCTCGAATAAATGAACCTAAGGCTTGTTTTATAGTCAAAAGGAGATTTCTTTTTCGCGAAAGCCTGGTATCAGCCGACCTTTCCAATTTGATTAGTCTTTGGGCAATCTGTCGGCATGATTCATTATGGGAATGGTACACCGCCGCTTCGGCGTCATAAACAGTCTTATAACCATTCTCAATTGTCCAGTTTGCCCATTCCCAGTCCTCTGCAGCTGGGACAATATCAAAGGGATGTTTCTCCCAGACGCTGCGCCTGATACAAGAGGCTGCGTTACTGAAGGTCATCGCATGCCGGTTGAGATTGTCTTTTTTATATACTATTGAATTTTTGCCGAATGTCTTTTCTATCCTCAAAACTTCGTACAAATCGGCATCAGGCCAGGGAACCTGCCGGCAGCATACTCCAGCTACATTCTTATCTCTGAAGTGAACAACCATTTTCTGCAGCCAGTTATTTTCACGGGGAATTGAATGAGCGGATAGAATCACAATCAGGTCACCCGTACTTTTTTCAATTCCTAAATTCAGAGACTTAGAAAAATGGAACTCGGCTTTAAGTATCTCGATAAGCTTAACCCCATAGCCTTTTAAAATTTCAGCAGTATTGTCGGTTGAGCCGCTGTCGACGACGATAATTTCGATTGAATTACGGAATTGGTCTTGGCTGCGTAAGGCTTCAATCAACTGCCCAATATATTTAGCTTCATTATAGGTCCGAATTACACAACTTATTTTGGGATTCATTTTGATAGTTAGTTTGCCTTGCTGGAATCATCAAATGTCCGCACTTTTTCGATACTTTCAACTAAAGCAATAGGAACATCGCGGGTTTTAGAGATGCCTCGAATAGGTATTGCAGTTGTCCTGCGAATTAAATATCCTAATCTTTGTTTATTTGTTATTCCGATTATTCTACTTATAAACCAGTAGTTGAATTTTACTGAAAATTTGCCTGTTGGTGACAAACTTCTGGATTTGATAAGACACAACTTAGCAAGGTCTTTATAGTACAAAGCGCTGCGCCTCGCCAATTCAGCGTATCGTATCGAAAGAGCCAAACGATATTTGTCCAGAATACCCTTAGTGGTTAATTCATCCTCCACGCGGTTAATGACACGATATCTGGAACCCAACGCTTTTATGTGGTTATCAGCTCTTATGCTATCCGCAGTATTAGGATATAAACGATAATATGCCCAGGCAGAAGGGCAAAAGACGAGCTTACCTCCGCGCATCATGAAACGCATTGCGTAATCCCCATCCTGGTCGGCATAAAGACTCTCATCCCATGGGCCTAATTCAATTAGGTCTGTTCTTCTCCAAAGGAAACTGTGGGACGCCACGAACCAATTCTCGGTATCTTTTTCAATCAGCCACTTTTTCAATGGATGTTCTTCTTGTATAGGACATTCTACATCATAGACTTCTATTTTATCACCTGTCGTTTGAAAAAACCGCCAACTGCCATATACAACTGTTTTGTCACCACAATGTACAAACTTCTCTACCTGTCGTCTTATTTTGGACGGTGCAACTAAGTCATCTGAATCTAAAAACTGAATAAACTCTCCATGTGACTCTATCAGCCCTAAGTTGCGGGCAGCACATGCACCCTTGTTTTCCTGATGCAAATAGCAAATTTCAAAATTTCCTGGTTCGTTATGATTGTGTGACCAATCTTCTATAACTTGCTCAGTATTATCGGTGGAAGCATCATCAACTATGAGAACCTCTATGGGCCTATAAGTCTGTTTGATGACAGAGTCAAGTGACTCGACTAAAGCAGTTCCACGGTTATAGGTAGGGATGATGACCGAAACCAGTTGAGGCTGATACTCCTGGTTCATCCACCTTTTATAACAAGTTCTTTGCAAATAATCATTCATAGACCGGTCTATAAAGCTGTGATTTACTTCCTGCAGTATTTTTCGATAAGGCCTCGCCAAATTGCTAATTGCAGGAGGCGAAAGCCGTTGAGCCAACCAATATCATCTTGATAGAGTAGCTCACGTCCCCTCTTCTTGAAGACTCGCCCATCGAAGCGGTCCAAGTTTCCGGCGTATTCTTGTTTCATACCCGCCAGGAGATTACTCTCTTGCCAGTAGCTTTGGTAATCGTGCCACGAGTCCTGGACCTTTGGCTTCCTGTCGAGTTTTTCAAGCACAGCTACTAACCGGTCCTGCGATTTGCGGACAGCCAGTTCAGCTAAACGCCGCCAGCGTTTGCTATTAGGTCTAAATCCGTAGTTAGAATCGGGTATGCTTGCTCCAGGACCGTAAACTCCCAAAGCGGCAACACGAAATATTCTACTATTCATTTTAAGCTCGATAGGGCATTTAAAAGCAAAGTCCAATATATGGCGGTCAGTTGCAATGAGCCTAAGCGATAAGACTCTCCTATCAGCAACCCAGTAGGCAGCCTCACAGTCCTGAGAAAATGGATATATATCAAGCCATTCAATACTGCCCCGGGCTGAGTCCATATTGTTTTCATAATGACACTTCCTACGGTCATACACATTTGAAGCAATTTCACTGTTTAGATTTTGCTTCCAAAAATCCATTATATTATCAGCGTAGTCAACAACTTTCCTTTTGAATGTCGGCTGGGCAATGCCCCCTAACCGTCTTATCTTAACCATGTCATGTGCCATATAAGCCTTCAAATAGCTGTCAAAGAGCATCCCACTCAGTAATGCATCGACGCCGAGTTCATTGATTCTGTCGACAAATCCTATGTTGTGCGCATGTACCCATTCAAACTCACAGCCCACAAACTTTACGACATTTACTATACTTTTTCCTAAGAACTCAGCGTTTCTGATAAGCGGAAACCACTCGCGATTGTAGCATTTGGCAATCTGGCTAGCTATCTTAGTTTCACGATTAAGCTCATCACAAAATGTCAAGGCGATACATTCAACCGACTCTGGAACTGCTGCCATTACAAGCCTTGAGTCGAGACCGCCACTTAACAACACAGCTACTTTCTGTGTATTGCATCGGCGCTCAACCGCATTACGTAATATACTTAGTAATTCTTCCGCCAGCTCGGCCTCATCGTAGCCATCACGTATCTCTTCTGGCGGTTGCCAGTAGGTGAAGTCCCTTACACTAGGCTTGTTCTTTTCCTGGATGCTGAAGATATGCGCTCTGCCAGGCTTTAGTTCCTCCACCGCTGAATACATTGTATTCGGAAAAGTGCAATTGCCTGCATTTAGAAACTCTGCTATTGAAACCATATCCAAATTGTCGCTGGCCTCGCTGATCATCGCCACCAGGTCAGGATGCGTACCGAAGGCAGCAGCATTACCATGACAGTCCTTGCCTGCATAAACAGGAACGAAACTCATTGGGTCCGTTACTATGCAGAACCCTTCGGCGTTGGCAAATACAATGGCAAACGCTCCATTTAGCTTCTCGAACAGCTCGTCGGTCTCAAGCCAAACACTGGATTTCTCGTCACCTTTTTGCAACTGGGCGAGACGATTCATGAGTGATACCAGAAATCTATCCGGCGAATCTGCGACTAAATCACCAACCCACGCAAAAGTTGTAGTGTCCTTTGTAATGATGTTCTTGTTGGAGGCAAGACGCTCCTCAAGCACTGCAATGCTCCCCCAGGAGAAATCAAAAAAAGCTCCTTCGGGGAAAAGTTTCCCATAAGGCTTCTTTATTAGATGATGTAGTAGGTGTTCACCGTTGTATCGCTTATTTAGACTAATTAAGAAGTCGCTCATAGCTTGAACTTTCTTTAAAGCTGGTTATGTATTTTGGGATTAGTATATGGACGGTATTAATCAGGATTTTTCTGTACCAATAATTTTTGTTTCTGGTTAGCTTTTGAGAATCTACGAATTAGCCAGGGGCACAATAGAACCGATAGGCATCGTCGGTACGCAATATAGCTACGAGCAAAGTGTAAACCATCCCAGGCAAAACGTCTTGCGTCAGGGCCATTCTTGTCCAAGCAGTGCAAAACAGCAGTATCAGCGAAAAACTCTCCAAGCAGATAGCGAAGTTCCTTTATAATTTTCTTATTCTTACGCCGACAGCGAACATACGCTTCCAGCCGCATCAATATGCTAATAAGAGAACCATCAATAAGATCAGCTCCTCCTAACGAATCTTGTGTCAATCTCTTTCGGTCGGATACACGGTCGATAATGACGCAGGGCTTCTCGATGAAACCAAAAGGACCTTCAAAAGCGAGGCGATATACGAGGAAGTTATCTTCACCGAGCGAAAAGTGCTCATCAAAACAACCTGCCTTAAAAAGCAGACACCTTTCCACCAGTATCGTCGGGATAGCATTCGGCAGCACATTATCAAGAATCAAATCAAGCGGCTCATCAAATATGCGCCCATTATTTTTAGACGTCTTGTTAGCTTCAAGCATCTTTTGTGATCTTGCATCAGTTTGCCAAATGACTTCGGTAAAGCAAACCTTGATCCCTGCCTCTTGAACTAGTTGTATTTGAAGTGCCAGCTTATCCGGCAGCCATTGATCATCTGAATCGAGAAATGCTATCCACTTGCCTTGTGCTTGTCGAATACCGGCGTTTCTCGCAGCACTTACACCCGCGTTGTCCTGGTATATATACCTAATCTTGTCCGCATATGGCTGTAATACTTCCCTAGTGTTATCCGTAGAACCATCATCAATCACGATTATCTCATAATCGGCATAAGTTTGTCCCAAAACGCTATCAACAGCCCTTGTCACAAGATTGGCTCGGTTATGTGTTGGAATGACAACGCTGACATGAGGCTTTTTCTGTCTCATTTGTTCTCTGTGATAATTCTGATTAATTGCTGCGCTCTTTCCTTTTGTCTCTCGAGCACAGGTTTAATATTGCGCCGGAGCATATTTGACTCATCTTGGCGGTTGTCATTCCACGTGCTAATAATCTCCCATACATCTTCAGCTTTGAACTCATCTGTTCGCACTGTTGCGCTGTCCTGCCCGATCGATTGCATATAGTCTCTGCACTTAGGTCTATATTCCAGCATGACCGATGGAACATAGGCGCAAGTAGCTAAAGCAACAGCATGTAACTTCATGCCAACAAATGTACTCATCGGGCGAACCAGGTCCATATATGCAGAGTAATCTTTATACACTTCACAGATATCAACCGCAGTGCCGCTGGCTTGAGCTACTCGCTTGGTGATGTCCGCGTCCTCGGGCCAAACAACAAACCACCTGACATACCAGCCAGCCAGCCTAGCAGATTTTGCTAATCTTGTGAACTCTCGCTCCAACAGATGTTCGTCTCCCCAAATATTGCCACCAGCATGTCCGATGTTGAATCCAACTGAATTATGCATGCCAGATTCTTGGTGGTTCAGCCCATCGGCGAGCATAATCACCGGATCACCTATAACTTCAACTCGGCTTAGGCCGATGTCACTTAGTAATTGTGCAGATAAAGGACCTCTTACACCAACATACTCACATCTGTTCAAAATATGTTTCCATTCGGGGAGTGTGTCTCGCCACCCTTGTTTCCCGCGCCAAAACAATGGATTGGCGACGCCTGTCCCAAAAACAAAAAAGTTCGGAAATACACTGAGAGACTCTCTCGCGCTCGCCAAGTAACCTTCTCTATTAATTAGAGTGCCGCCAGCCAGCACCGCAGCCTTAGCGATTTTAAGCAGCCTGCTGGGAACTGACAGCACACGGCCGCCAACATTTGGATAATGCACAAGGCTGTATCTATCGAATATTCTTCTATACGCTTGGAATAACACTTCGTCGCCGAGGTTACCATGGCCGAGCCAGCCACCAACATAAGCTAACCTTGGCCTTTTTGCTGCTAGAACTCCGGTGTAATACTTTCTAGCCTTTTGTGCCGCTGTTATCATTCTTTCTATCATCCGCATATCGGTTTTGGTTTAAAGCAAATCTCGGCCAAGCACCGTTGTTATAAGCGAGCTTATTACTATAAAAAGGCTTACTAGCCCAGCTATTGTGGCGCGCCCCTGATATAGTACGTGCCTCCAATATTTGCACAATTGCTGCGGCAGTCCTCCCCAACATCAACGGCCTCGTATTCACCACAATCATTGAACTCAATGCGAAGAGTCCCTCGCGGACAGACACCTGCACATACACCACATCAGATACACAGATTGTGTGCCACTACCTCTGTGAGCACATTCGCTTTTGCAAGCTCAACTGGTGTCTTCATATCCTCTTGGCCAGTGAAAGTTTTCTTCGCTCCTTGAGAAAGCCCATTGTAGGCCAGACTGTTAGGATGAGAAAAGCAACAACCGCCAGAAATGCAAGTCCCGCAATAGCCCCCCATACGAACAGCCGGGTGAAATTGCACCTATCGATAAACTGCCAAATCCCGTAGCCTCGTGATATACCAACCATAAGCGAGGCTACTATGGCGGGTATTACCAAAGGCTTAGCATAGTGCCATAGTGACACACCAGCAATATGTGCAACATACACTGGCTGAACAAAAACTTTTACTATTGCCATCGGTATCGCAGTTCCAAGTGCAACACCTATGATACCGTACTTCCGTACTAGTACGAGGCTGAGTGTCAAGTTTGCTACCGCTTCGACGACAGTGGCGGCGGCAAAAAAATGGTGCTTGTTTGTGGCAAACATTAGACTGATCCCTGGATTTTGTGCCAGCGCAAAGGTATAGGCAACAGCCAGTATATATAACACCGGAATTGTGCCGAAAAAACCCGGTTCAGTAATCCAAAGTTTTATGAATCGGCCTCCGAAAATAATGGCCAGCATACCTGTACCAAAGCTGAGCAACGCGGATACAGACAACGACCGTAAGAATAAAGCCTGCAATTTCGCATTCTCTTTAGCACCATCTAATGCTGCGAACCTTGGGGTTAGAACGCTCATTCCTGCGGTAATCAAACGAAGCATATAACGGATAAGCAGTGCTGCTATGCCGTACACACCTACTTCAGCTATCCCTACCCACTTCCCAATTACAAAACTGTCAAGGTTAAATCGCATAAGGTCAGCAATAACTATTACCGTTGTGACTCCGCCGTAAATGATCAGCATTCGCACAACGCGCCAATGAGCGAATGCAAAGCTAATCCTAACCCACGGAGTCAAACGCCTGCAAAACGCCAGACTCATGCACATATCAGCGACGGTCGAGACAAGGGCAGCCAGGGCAATACCGACCAACCCCACTCCCTTCAGCAGCAGCCAGACCGTCAGTAAAACGCGGATGAACGTGGACGTGATGTACACCACATTGGCGGCGACATACCTTTCGTGGGCCTTGATGATCGTTCCGAACACACTGGCCGGGAAGTTCAGGCCTGTAGTTAGACCCAGTATCCAAACGACAAGCTTGAATTCATGTGTGTGTGCATCCCCAACCCTGAAAAAACCAGCCAGTGGAGCCGCGACCAACAAGGACGTTACAATGACAAGCGCACCTGTGCAGCTAAACATGACAAAAGCCGTACTTATGGTCTCATTCAGTGACTTTTCCTCACCTCGGCCAGCATATCGTGCCACATAGCGAGTTGTTGCAGAGCCAATCCCGAGGTCCAGCAATCCGTAATAGCCAATTACTGACCCAATTAGCACCCATATTCCGTAGCCTGTCTTGCCCAAATGCCTAATTATGAACGGCGTCAGAAAAAAACCTACTCCGATGCTCACGCCCAGCACCACCCAATTGCTGATGGCGTTGATGACCAAAGAGGGCCGATGGCGACCTGCCAAACCGCCTGAATCAATTGTCCTACGACTAGTTTCTAACAACCTTGCTCCGTGTACACTCTGTTCTCGTCTGTTGCATTGAAAAAATAAATGTAAATTCCATGAGCAGAACACAGAAGCTTGTCTCGAGCGCGGTCGAGGGGTCAGAAGACAGAATTATGTTTTCTGTTTTCCGTCATCTGTCTTCTCTCTAATCTTAGCTTTCGCCAGTGTTATTTTGGCTTATTTCATAACGCCGCTTGCGGTGTTGGTATATTCTGCCCTGATTCGGCTGCTCCTATCCGGCAGAAAATCAAGTATCAGGTCCGTCATATCCTTCGCTGCTCTTAGTACAGAATTTTCCAAAATTGAGCTTATCTGAACCTGGGCCACGTATTGAGCTGGGTCTCTGGCGATGTTAGGTCTTCGGCCAAAAGGCCCAGAAAAATCGCTCTCATCGGCTGTAATTTGGCCGTTTAAGATGTAGAAATTCAAGACAACCGTCTGCTCGTGCCTTGGAGCAGGCTTGTGGAATCGATGCACCAAAAACGGTATTTGTCGGCCGGCTCGCGAGATAAATTGCGACTGCTCGGTGCCGTCATGTATCCAGCCAGATCCGCGGTAACACACTCGGGGCCGATGACCCAATATGCCCCCAGGTCGAGATGAGCAGTATACAATGTAAACATCGGCCCAAGCATTACCTCTAATATTAATATAACGTCGACTAATAAAATCATCAGCAAAGTTCCTCTCCATATAACTTTTGGTAGTAGTAGGAATCGACAAATCCATGCCAGCCCAATTGCCAATTTTTAAAGGGAAAGCACTTAATGGTACAGCCAGCCTAATTGGAGTATCAACAATCAGCTTTAAGTGAGAGGCCAGAACGCGGTAGCTTATGCCGGCGGATATCAATAGCAGAATAGCCATAATCCAAAAGAACCATGTCGGCAAATTGCCTGCTGCATAAGTGCTGCAAAACGCCTTAGGTTGTTTCGCGATATGTCTTGGTATTGGTCTAATGGGGTAAGTCAAAAGGTATAACCCTAAGATATTATAACCAAGTAAAAAAAAATATCCTTTTTGCCACAGCCACACACAGCTTTCTTGATGAAAACTACGAGAGGCTCTTTTCAATCAGCCACGAG
>CAZVWH010000082.1:0-12611 GCA_964631175.1 uncultured Pirellulales bacterium
GGTCGAAACGACGGTGAGGCTTTTCAATAGAGCAGCAGCTTTTCTTAATATCGATAAAACCGGGCCACGCGGCGGGAACTTCGTGCGGAATATAAAAAGGGCTGGGACCTGCGGAGGAGAGGAGGGAAAGATTTGCCCCAGCCCCTTCTGTCCTGGATTTTAGCTATAATTAATACGGTTGCTAAAGCGGTGTTGTTCACTCACAGAATTAAGCGGTCAAGATTAGGGAACCGGCAGATAAAGTTTTGTTTTGCCGGAACAGCTTTTCGATTCCCGATTTCTTTCTTGCTGGATAAATTGGTATCTTATTAGGTAAGGCGGATTCGGTAGGCAGAATTACAAAATAATTCCTATGCTGGCTGGTAGATAGTCCTTCGACAGGCTCAGGATGGTGAGCGAAGTCGAACCATTGCCAGCGGAAGATATAGAGCGTCTTTTGCTCTGTTGAAAACCTCTGCGAAATGTCATTGCAAGGCCCGTAGGGCCGACTTCGACGAGCTCAGTCAAGTCGTGGCAGTGGCCTGCCTGGTGGGCGGAAAAAGCCATCGTTTCCGCCGTTAGGCGTCCTGTGGAGTTTGAGATTGTGGCGCAAGCCATCCCGGCGACTTCGCTTCCGTCTTCGCCAAGGCTACGACGGACAAGTCGCTCGCAATGACGAACCTGGGCTTAATATTTTCAACAGAGCAAGCGTCTTTCTGAATGGAAAGAAAAGCGCTATCGCAGGCTTATCGCTGATGCTTGGATTCTTCTTCGTCCGGGACCATATTGCATAGCTGACCGCCCTGTGTATCCTCCGGCAGCGCGCCCATAAGTCCCCCAACCTCTACCAAAACCCCTAACAGGCATCTGTCTCATCCAGCCTCTACCGAAACCACCTGCGGCCGCGCCAAAAAGCCCAACCGGCAAGCCAAAACGATAGTTAGCCGGCGGAGCTACCAAATCAGTAACATCATAAACTCGCGTCACCATCTCAATGGGCAGCGAAGCCCGTGTGGCAATGATAATTACGCCACTATCAACGACATAGCCCAGCTCATTCGGTTGACTTGAGACCGCTCTCAATAAAAGCTCCAGGGCTGTACGAAGCGTAATGCCCATAATACCTTCCATGTGGATAGGCGTATCTCGTTCCACAGAGGCGTTCTCTCTCAAATCTCTCCAAAGCACTACTATATTCAATGGAGGATCCGTGGAATTTCGTAGAATCTCAATGGCTTTACTAAACGGAGTATCAAACGTAACGATAGAGAGGTCAACATTCTTTGCTAATTGTTTGTAAACAATTGAACCGCCCGGCTTACTTACAATTCTGCGATTTTGGTTGTCGGCATCAATATTAGCCGGCGTTTTTTGAGGTCCACTTTTTCCGGTAGGCAAAGCTTGCCTTGTCCATCCGGTGCACAAACAAATAGCCAATGTGATTGTTATAAAAATCCGATTCTTTTTCATATCCATCACCATAAGCTCACGAGCGATTTTGGCCTAATTCTCTGATAACAATGCTCTTTCCCACCGCACCACACTCGATCTGAGCAATCAGAGTATTTTGTGTTACACAGTAATAAACTCAGGGACAAGCCAGCTTGTCGCAGATTTGTCCCTGAGCCTTGTAAAAATGCACACAGTGGTGCAAAGAAGGAAGGGGAGAGCATCAAAATTATCTACTTTTCATTCGGATCTGGCCGTCCTATGGGCTTTTTATATTCTATGGATTTTTGCTTATTTTGTTCATCCGGAAACTCTTCGCGCATTTCTCTATTTTGATTTTCCAGCTCCTCTAAACGTTCCTGCAATTGGCGCATCTGCTTTGTTATCTTGTCGAATATCTCCTTAACAGGACCAAATGGCGCTGCAGGAGGATAATCCGGGGAATTCCAATCTTCATTGTCATGAAAACGCTTCTCGGTATTTAGTGCCGGCAGAGCAGGAATATGAGACTTTGGGGAGTCCAACTGATACCCCGTCTTTCTTTTCTTGTCGGCAGATTTTCGAGCGTCCCCCAGAGCCTCTTCGGCAACGGCATGAAACTTCTTGGGCAGCTCACCTATTTTTTTTACAGTTGTCTTATAGTCGGTTTCGCCGACGCTAACAATAATCTCTGTATCCTCATCATTGGGATTGCCTTCAATCGTGATAGCATAGGTATCGCTATCATCAAAATATTGATACACGTACACTTCTTTGAGAAACTTTGGGACGCCATCGTCAGATATACCTGCCATGTAGAGTTCGAACTTGCCCGGTATATCACCTAATGGGACTTCGGTCCAGTTTCCTTTATCGGACTCAAGTCGAAACACCTTTCCGGGACGCCACCGTTGGACAATTTCCGGTTCCGGAGGATATTTCCAATCATACTCACCTTCAAACGGTTCGATTTTTAGCTTAACGGTTTTTCGTTTGCCCAAGTGGATTATCTTCAGCGTAATATCGTTACCAACACCGCTCTCGCGCACCACATTGACTAAATCTTTGTAGTCTGTGGTATCTGTACCATCTTTGCCTTGAAAACTGATTATGATATCATCCCGCTCCAGGCCAGCTTTATCAGCAGGACCATCACGGTTCACATTCTTTATCCGAATGCCCTGGTCGGCAGAAAGAGCGAGATGTTTAGCTAACAAAGCAGGAAGGGCTGTCGGGTCCAGCCTGATTCCTATATAAGGACGTTTTGCGGCTGATTCCGATGTAGCATACAATGATGTAGTGACGGCAAAAAGAGCCAATAATAATACCAATACGACATTTTTTGCTTTCATGATCGTTACCTCTAACATTAAGAATCCTGTTACTTACGCTTATTACAGACCTTCATAATAGGCAGCAGACCTATCTATATTTTCTCGAAACCCTTCAATGAGCCATTGATTACCATTCTTGTCGGTGAAACTATACCAGTCAACGTTACGAATTACATTTTCGCCTGTTTCTGGTACAAGCAACCGCGAGTCTGGCTCTCCATAAGGAGTCCCTATGACTGCCCCGGCATCCGGTCCGCCGAGGCGGATTTCTTGCGCAATCAGACTTGGTGGTGCTTCGCCGCTTGTATGCGCTAACTGGGCAGATAAAGCAAAGTGTAAAACCAGCCCTATTAAAAGTCCTGCGGCCAATCCCGCTGCGAAGCGCGGCCAGCCTCTTACATAAGCTATTCGACGTAAAGGATGTCTGGTTTGCTGGCAGGCCCGCTCGAAAATCTCCTCTGCGTCTTTGCCTCGGCTTAGAATCTCAGAACTAATCGATTCTTGAGTAAGCTTGTGTAAGTCCTGAAAATACTCGAAAAGCTCTTTCGCCTGAGAATTTCTCTGCAATGCCTCGTCCAATAAGCGCTGCTCAGTGGGGCTAATCTCGCCGTCAAGATATTTTCCAATCAAAATCTCCAGTATGTCACCTACGTTTTTCATTTTTATCACACCTTATTTGTAGTTTTTCTACTGACTTTGTTATAAATCATTCTCCGTGCTCGTAAGAGCCGAATCTGCACAGTAGTGAATGGGACATCAAGTATCTCAGCGATTTGCCCATAGGTTAAATCATCCAAATATGCCAGCATTAATACCTGACGATATTTTTCAGGCAGCGACTTGATTGCTTGCATTATCTGCTGGTACTGTTCCTTTCGCTCAAGTTTTTCAAGTAGCTGGCCAGCTTTATAATCACACTGCTGGCCAGCTACTTCTTCATCCAGCGAAACCTTCCTTTGGCTTTTTCGCTGTCTGTAGCGCAGAGCCTGGCGTCGGGCTAAAACAGCCATCCATGGCCGAAAACGCTCAGGCTCGCGTAATGTATTGATTTTGCTAATAACCCGGACACAAATATCCTGCAAAACATCGTCCACATCATCAGCGTTCGTTATGATGCTATAGACCAATGCTTTAAGCCAGGCCCAATTCCGGGTCAGAAGCAGGCGTAATGCCTCTTTATCACCCAGTCGTGCAGCACAAACAAGCGCCGCTTCATTTTGCATTGCTTTCGCTGTCATATCGCCTCTTCATTATATATAGATACTCCGGAAACGGAGTTCATACATAATTTATCGAATTTTTTGCTAAAATAGTGAAGTTTTCGATTGTTTTTTGTGTGAATAATATGTGAGGATGTAAGGTTCGATGCTGCTCAACCTTCTACCATTTGGCATAATTTAAGCGATAAGTTACCTCTCGTATCTCCACATTTCGATGGCCATACCCTCAGCAGCTACATGCTCCGCCGTGCCGGTCAAGATACAAATGGACTTATCCATCGTGCGGACAATTGCAAAAGACCAGCATTGTGCTCAATCAATAATAATCTCGTCCAAAGAACGCTTAGGTACATGATGGACGCCTTCGGCATCTCGCCAGTATTCTATTTTACCAGCCGACCCGACCGTTTCTATTACGACCTTTTCTTTGGGTTTACCAACTGCCAGCACAAGCAATATCTCATAACGGGATGGTATGTCTAAGGCCTTATGTAACTTGTGTCTTTGTATGGTTGCAATTATACAGCCTCCTAAGCCTTTTTCTGCCGCTCCCAACAAAATACTCTGAGCTGCTATTCCATGGTCACAGCCGAAAGACCGGCTTATGTCGGTGTCCCCCAATATAATTATGTATGCAGATGGTCTTTGGCCTTCTACAGGACCGGCCCAGTCTTTTAGATAACCAGCCCAGCCAAGATGTGGAAAAACAAGAGCATTCTTTTCAGGCTCACAGCAGAGCATATATTTTAGCGGCTGCAAGTTGGCCGCTGAAGCTGAGAGCCGTGCGAGGTCAACAAGCTCTCTTAATGTCTCGCGCTGAATTACAACTTCCTGGTGGAAACGACGATAGCTCCTGTTATTTATTATTAAATCCCTTATCATTGTTTTATATCCTAATTTTAATAAAAAAACTCCTCATTGCCAACGTGTAAATTAAAAAGCAATCCACACTGGCACTAAGGAGCTTACTTTGATGAACGATCTTTCTAAACGACTGAGAACCTAACTGCCATCTTTATTGATTCTGTCTTTTCATCGCTCCCTCTGCATTTTGAGCGTTCTTCTGAATCTTTATAAATCCTTGCCTTTTCTCTTAGCCTTTTTCTTCTGGAGCACCCTCGCCTTGCTGCGGCCTTGGCCCTGGTCCTGCCTCGCCCGGCTGGCCCCGCCTGCCACCGAATCTCCACCGGGGCGGTTCGAGCAGCACTGTGATACGGTCGGCCGTTTCCTTGGCTTTCTCTTTCACCGCCAGCGCCTGAACAGCCTTCAGGTCGGCAGTATTTGCTAAGATGTATCGTTCACCTTCTGCCGGCTGTGTTTGACCTTGTAGTATCGCAACTTGTGTTATAATTGTGCTGATCGCGGTCTCCTGTGCTTGGCGAGCTCTCATACGCTCTTCTCTAAATTTCCCCCTTTCTTCCTCGGACATTTCCTGAAACCGGCTTCGGTCAAAAGCAGGCTGCTCCATACCTTTCTTCAGTTCTGCAACCTGCTGTTGAATCACTTCGATCGCTTTCGACTGCGCCTCACGCATTTGAGCCATACGTCCCCTGAAGTCGCCTTGCGGCTGGGCAAATGCAATCCAGGTTACAGAAAGAACCGTCAGAACAACGACACCTAAAATTAGATATCTCTTCATAATGCTGACCTCCAAAACGTATTATTATAGGTTACACCGACCTAATTTCCACCGTGAAAATTAGCGTCATATTAAGCATCCACAAACGCTTTCAGTTAAAGATTCGAACATCTCCGTCATAACAATTTTGTCCTTCCAGGAAAGACTGACGTTTGACCGCCAAAGCTATGTATCTTCAATTATGGTTCCTTATTACCGGAATCCGTACCTTCGGCATCTTGTTTTTTCTCGGTTTGCTGTTCGTCAAGTTTATCGGGTTGTGCAGGTCTGGCCGGTTGTTCTACTGGTCTTCCCTGGTACCTGGCAATCAGCTTTTCAACATGCTCAGCCGTCTGCTCTGCCTGCTCCTTTATTGCTATTCGATGGATGGCTCTTAGCTCAGTAATAGGCAATTGCGACCTTGTCATTTGTGGTCTCGGCCTCGTTAGCTTCGTGAGCTGGTCTTGAATATCTTTAGCTATTTTCTGCTGCTGCTGACGTGCTTTTTGCCATTCTTCCCTAAATTTTACCTGCTCTTGCGGGGTAGCTTCTCGTGATTTTCTAAAATCTTGCCGGTCTGGACCTTCTTTTATGGCAGCTTTGAGCTCTGCCAATCGCTGTTCGATTCCTTCGATCACTTTCAACTGCTCTTGTCGCCCCAACATTGATTCTCTGCCGGCATATCGTTGGCGCGTTCGTTCTCTGAGCTGCTGCCTTTCCTCTTCAGACATATTCTGCATTCTTTCCCGCCGTCCGGCTCTTTCTTGCTCGGAGAGAGACTGCTGCCTTCTTTGACCTGCCTGGCCTTGCTGGCCTTGCCCAGCTCCTCTGCCTCTGCCTTGGCCAAATGCAGACCAAGCCAATGCCAGAGCTAACAATATAACGATTGTTGTAATAAAGTATCTTTTCATGATACTAACCTCCCAAAATAGATTAAAAAGTTACCTGTCAACTACTTGCCGTTACGGCAATCAACATTTGTTTACACATCTGTAAAACCTAAATGTAAGGACGCAAATGAAGCACTTTTTATTGCATCAGCCCAAACACTCATCTAAAAACAAAATAAAATAATATGGAAAACCACACTTGGGAAGGAATAAATAGAGCTAAGATATGACAGCGACGAAATTAGTGCAATAGCTAACAACCACTCTGATTGTTGATTGCACTTTTAACTTCGACTAAAAAAGTTGAAATTTCAGCAAGCATTTTTTCCCTGCTGTCTAAATTGTGCTCGATCAATTCCACAATTTTTGAGCCGATTATAATGCCGTCAGCCCCTGCGCGGGCGATTGCTACCGCGTGGTCGGGTTTGCTGATTCCAAAACCCACACAAACAGGTATGTTAGATAGCTTTTTCAATTTGCCAATCAGGTCTTCGACCATATCAGATATATTTTCTCTGCTGCCGGTAACACCCAACAGTGAAACAGTATAAATAAAGCCGGTCGTTTTTGAGGCAATTACCTTCATTCTCTCAGCGGTGGTATTCGGCGTAACCATGAAAACCGTATCAAGACCTGCCGAGACGGCAGATGGTACGACTTCGTCCGCATCATCAATGCTCATATCTGCAACCAGGACGCTGTTGACGCCGGCCTTGTGGAAATCACGGAAAAATTCCTCAATTCCATATTGATATACCAGATTGTAGTACATTAGCAATCCGATTGGGATATCCTTGTAGTCTTTTACCTTCCGGATAAATTCCAGAGCTTTTTGGACAGTCATCCCGCTTCTCAATGAGCGAATGTCCGCTTTTTGGATTGTTGGCCCATCTGCTATTGGGTCGGAAAACGGTATGCCCAGCTCCAGAATATCCGCCCCTGCATCGATAGCTGTTTTTACAATCTCAAGGCTCGTATCAAAATCCGGATCGCCAACTACGAAAAACGGTATCAGTGCCGTCCTGTTAAGTTCTGAAAAAACTTGCTTATATGTCTTCATCGTTTTTAACCTTAGTTTTCACATAATCGATGGTCATTTTGGCAGAGGTCTTCGTTTTTCCACAATTGAAACATCTTTGTCGCCTCGGCCGGAAAGATTTACTACTGCTATTGTCTCGGGATCCAGCTTGCCTTTTTGGCTAACAAGATACGCCAAAGCGTGTGCGCTTTCCAGGGCTGGCAATATTCCTTCGTTTTTGCATAGCAGCTCGAAGGCATCGAGCACTTGCTCGTCTTCCGCGGCAACATATTCCGCTCTGCCGCTATCCTTCAGCAGACAATGTTCAGGCCCCACAGCAGGGTAATCCAGCCCCGCACTTACCGACTCGGTCTCATAGACCTGGCCTTGCTTATCCTGCAGTAGATAGGCTTTTGCGCCATGCAGGATGCCGAGCCGGCCGGCTACCAGCGATGCGGCATGTTTGCCGCTGGCTAAGCTCCTGCCGCCGGCTTCAACGCCGATTAGCTTAACGTCCTTGTTTTCTAAAAAGGCTGA
Organism: uncultured Pirellulales bacterium; assembly: GCA_964631175.1. Lineage (GTDB taxonomy): Bacteria > Planctomycetota > Phycisphaerae > Sedimentisphaerales > Anaerobacaceae > CAZVWH01. The sequence goes on from CAZVWH010000082.1 coordinate 8,025, forward strand.
AAAGATACCGATAGCATTACTGCCACCGCCGACACAGGCAACAACCATATCAGGCAATCTGCCTAACTGCTGGAGACACTGCTGCTTTGCTTCGGCGCCGATGCAGCTCTGGAAATGCCTTACTATCGTAGGATACGGATGCGGCCCACAGGCCGAACCGAAAAGATAAAATGTGTCCATTACGTGAGCGGTCCAGTAGCGAAGGGCTTCGTTGATGGCATCTTTTAGCGTACCCGTTCCGCCTTCGATAGGAATGACTTCAGCACCGCAGAGTTTCATCTTGTGCACGTTTACGCTTTGTCGCTCAATGTCAGTTACTCCCATAAAGATTTTCGTTTCCATACCGAAAAAGGCGCCAATCATCGCGGTAGCCAGGCCGTGCTGGCCCGCACCGGTCTCGGCAATGAGCTTGGTTTTACCCATATATTTAGCTAAGAGTCCTTGTCCGAGGGTATTATTACCTTTGTGAGCACCGCCGTGCAGAAGGTCTTCGCGTTTTAGGTACACTTTACAACCGGCATATTTGCTGAATCTTCTTGCATAATAGAGTGGAGTTGGCCTGCCATTGTAGTCTTTGGAAAGCTGCGCCAGCTCAGATGTAAACTGTTCATCCTGATAAAAGCGATAGAAGGCCTCTTCTAATTCCTCCAATACCGGTATTAAAACCTCCGGCACATAAAAGCCGCCATAGTCACCGAATCTGCCTTTATATTTCATAACTTATCCTTTTCTTCATACTCAGGAAGCAAATGCAAAATCAAATATCAAAAAGCTTTGTAGAAAAGATTCACTGTCATTTCGACCGAAGTCCCCAGGGGACGAAGCGGAGAAATCTACTCAAAAGCAGATTTCTCGACTCGCCTATGGCTCGCTCGAAATGACAATTTCTGTTCCTTTCTACAAAGCAATATCAAAAATCGTAACCGTTCACGCAGAAAATAAGGCGTTTTTGTGTCATTGCGAGGCCTTTAGGCCGAAGCAATCTCAAAAACGTACGATTTTAGATTGCTTCGCTTCGCTCGCAATGACAAAAATGCGGTTTTCCCGTGAACGCTTACCAAAAATCAAACATCAAAATTGTGGAATCGCCGCAAACCTGTCTTGAGCATGGTCGAAAGAGCAGCGATGACTTCCTTAATTTTACACTTTGAATTTTGCATTTTGATTTTCTTTTCGTGTTCTTGATTTACCCTCTCAAGTGCCTTATATTGTCGAATAGCTCTTTCATTTTTTTATGGTCTTTTTTGCCCGGCTCAGCTTCGATGCCACTGCAAACGTCAATTCCATAAACTCCAAGTTTTACCGCATCGGCTGCGTTATCCGGATTGATTCCGCCGGCAAGAAAAACACGCTTGCCGATATGTCCTATGATATTCCAGTCAAAAGTAAGGCCGGTGCCGCCATACTTTTCAGGATTAAAGGCATCCAGCAAAATAGCGTCTGTGAAATAGTCATCCGCCTTTTTGATGTCGGCCTGCTCTTTTACCCGCAGTGCCTTCATTACTTTGACATTATGAGAGAACAGCTCCCTGCAGAACTGTGGGCTTTCATCGCCATGCAGTTGAACCCAGTCCAATGAGCATAAATCCTTTATTTCATGGATTTGGTCAATCGAAGCATTGACAAAAATGCCCGCAAGGTCAATAAAAGCAGGCAGCTTGTTTATTATTTCAACAGCTTTGTCGGGCGGTATAAACCTCGGACTTTTCGGATAAAAGTTAAAACCTAATAAATCCGCACCCATATCCAAAGCTGCTTTGGCGTCTTCGTAATTGGTAATGCCACAAATTTTAACCTTAACTATCAACATATATTCGTCGCTCGTGATTCGTGACTCGATTATGAGTTAGAGATTACATTGGAAATCTCAATTAACTTCTCCAAGCATTTCAGCGCGTTGCCGTTGTTGATTGAGGTTTCCGCTTTTGTTATTGCTGAGGTGAAATCATCAGCCAAGCTGCCTGCGATTATCGCAGCGGCAGCGTTGAGAACTACAATATCTTTGCGCGGCCCAGCTTCTTTAGCACTAAGAATGTCCCTTAGTACCTTGGCACTGGTCTTGGCATCGGTTACTTTCAACTTTTGTATATCGGCCAGCTCAATGCCCAGCTCTTGTGGGTTCAATTCTTTGTTTGTGATTTTACCTTCTTTCAGTTCTGTTATTTTGGTAACACCGGTGGTGCTTATCTCATCTAATCCGTCACTATGCACTACCATTGCGTATCGAGTGCCCAATAGTTTAAGTGTCTCAGCTACAAGTGCCATCAATCTTTCGCCGGCGACGCCCAGAACCTGTGCCGTAGCACCAGCCGGGTTGGCCAAAGGCCCCATGATATTAAAGACCGTTCTAAAACCGAGATTTTTTCGGATAGGCTGGACGTATTTCATAGCCGGGTGGAACATAGGCGCGAACATAAATCCGATATGCGCTTGTTTTATACACTCAGACACAACCTCAGGCCCGGCATCTATCTTGACGCCTAATTCCTCAAGCACATCCGCCGAGCCGCAGCCGCTGGTTATGCCGCGATTGCCGTGCTTGGCAACATAGACTCCCGCCCCGGCTGCCACAATCGCAGCAGCAGTTGAAATGTTAGAGGTCTTAATGACCCCGCCGCCCGTGCCGCAGGTATCAACAAGGTTATCGATATCCACATTTACTCTGACAGCATGAGCCCGGAGCGATTTAGCAAGTCCCGCCAGTTCCGGCGCCGTCGGCCCTTTAATGCGCATCGCTGTAAGAAAAGCTGCAACTTGAGCTTCGGGCACCTGTCCCTCAAAAATAACATCCAGCAAGCTCGTTGCCTGCTCCAAGCTCAAATCCTCACCTTTAAGCAGCCGCTTGATATAATAAATTATTGTAGCCATTATTATCCTCTTACCTTTTGTTTTTCTGCTACTGCGATTGACAAGACATTTTCGATTATTTTTCCGCCTGCTGGTGTCAGAATGCTTTCCGGATGAAACTGCACCCCATATATGGGAAGCTCTTTGTGCTGAACGCCCATAACAATCCCCTCAAACTCAGCGGTTTTTTCAAGGCAAGGCGGTATCTGAAGCGCAATTAGACTATGATACCTTCCTGCTTGTAGAGGATTTTCAATGCCGGCAAATATTCCCTCTTCGTTATGTGTCACTCTGGAGGGCTTGCCGTGCATTGGCACGGGGGCATGGCTGATTTTGCCGCCAAAATGCTGCACAATTACCTGGTGACCAAGGCACACGCCGAGTATCGGCAGCTTGTCTTTGAAATAATCTACCGCTGCCAGTGAGACGCCAGCCGTATCCGGCGTGCCCGGACCAGGCGAAATTACGAGAAGGGCAGGCTTAAATTCATCCGAAACTGCCTTGAGCTCTTCAATCGCTGTATCGGAGCGATAGACCTTAGCCTCGCACCTGCGTTTGCAAAAATCATCAACCAAGTTATATGTAAAAGAATCGAAGTTATCGATAAATAGGACTTTTCTATTTGTATCTTCCATAATATCTTGTCCTTTTACCACATTTTATGAAAACCCCGCGATAAAATCGCGGGGCTAAACAATTCTATTTTTCACGAATCGCACGCAAACAGGAATTTGCTTTGTGCTGGGTCTCTTCAAACTCGGTCTTGGGGACGCTATCGTACACAATGCCGGCACCAACGCGAACGTAAGCAGTATGGTCTTTGACCTGCAGGCTTCTTATCGTGATGCAACTATCGAACTGGCCATCCACCGTCAGATAGCAAACAGCTCCGCCGTAATAGCCGCGTTTGGTTTTTTCCAACAGACGAATAAGCTTCATCGCTTCAATCTTCGGAGCGCCTGTAAGCGTCCCCATATTCATCGTGGCAAGATATGCACTCAATGCGTCAAGCTCAGCAGCAAGCGTCCCTTTGACATTACTGACCAAATGCTGGACCGATTCGTATTTTTCAGCTATGAGAAGCTCTGTGACAACCCGGCTGCCCGGCTCAGCCACACGAGCGATATCATTTCGCGCCAAATCCACTAACATCATGTGCTCGGCCAATTCTTTGCGGTCGATTTTTAGCTCGGCTTCATATCTGAAATCTGTATCCGGGTCTATCTTATTTCCAGCTCGGCCTCTGGGCTTTGTCCCGGCTATTGGGCGAATCTCAACGCTGCGGTTTTCAGTTCCGCTGACCCGCAGATTAAGCTCCGGGCTTGAACCCATCATTATCGTATTTGGTGTATTTAGATAAAACATATACGGCGAAGGATTCAATACCCGAAGCCTTTTATAAACATCTAACGGCTCATCCGGACAAGGCTCGGTTATTGTCCTGCTGAGGACGACCTGAAATATGTCACCATCGACGATATGCTGCTTGGCTGTTCTTACCATTTCTTCGTATTCAGCCTGGCTGGTGTCGGTGGTTGCCTGCGGCAGCTCGCCTGAATATTTTTGTCCCTGTGGTGTATCGAATCTTGCTATATTAAAATAATAATCGAAGCTGCTTTGAGCCTCTTGAATAGCCGCCTGGCGGTCACCATTGGTGATAATACAATTGACAATCACGTATCCTTTGTGGCTTTGGTGATCCATAAGGAAGATATTGTCGGCGAAAAAAAGCTCATAATC
>CAZVWH010000083.1:0-12586 GCA_964631175.1 uncultured Pirellulales bacterium
TTTAAGTTTACATTGGACGATATGTAGGTATGTACCACACCTAAGAAAGATTGGGTCGGGCACTTTTCCGTTCTGTCAAGATTCAGAAAAGAAATCGGCAATGGGATAGTAATTTGTATGGCAGAAAGAGATTTGCCCATAGATAATAAAAATGATGCCGTGCCCGTGACTATCCTCTGAATGGCAAAAAATCCGCCGTATAAATCAGCAACTGAATTCTTCGCCCTATTGTTTTTTAATACAGGCAAAACCGCTCCCTGATAGTCGCGGCTCTGTTAAACCATAAAAACGAAATTTGGTCTTTCAATTGTAATAAAAATCAACCGGTATCGACTAATATATTGAAAAGGCTGAGAAATACCGGCTCAGAGCGGCTATACAAAAAGGAGATTTGCTTGCAAGTCATTGATTGGCAGGTAGTTGTGAAAAAGTACGGCCCTATTGTATGGAATACCGCATACAGGCTGTTAGGCAACCATGCAGATACGGCTGACTGCTTTCAGGAAACATTTGTCTGTGCTCTGGAAGTTTCACGGCGTCAGCATGTGCGACACTTCCCGGCATTACTGATTCGTTTAGCTACCGCCCGTGCGATAGATCGGCTGCGTAAGCGAATGCGTGAGCCAAATATCAGTGCTGATATGACCATTTGTACTACTGTGCCAGGCGATAATCCAGAGCCTTCTCAGCAGATACAAACACAGGAGCTGGTTATCGGACTGCGCAAGGCTCTATGTCAGCTTCCGCCACAGGAAGCACAGGTTTTTTGTTTGCGATATTTAAATAATATGAGCTACCGCCGAATCGCCAAAGAGCTTGGCATTAAAAACAGCACCGCCGGTGTATTACTGCACCGCGCCAGAACGAAACTACGAGAACTTCTTGAAAAAGCTACGGTTATATAAGAAAGGCAGGTGTAATAATGGATAATCCGAAAGATATTTTAGATAAGGCAATAAATGCCCTTGCAAATACGGATTTACCGCCTGGCCCACCACCAGAATTGACAGAGGCAACCGTAGCGAAACTTGCCGAAACTACAAGAAGCTCTCAGCAAGAGACCGGGACCATAAAGATCACTGACAGAACCAGATTGATAAAAGGTCCTATAAAAATAGCCGCAGCAATATTAATACTTATCGCAACCGGTTATGCTATTGGCCGACTTTCAGCCTCTAAAGCACCAGACATTGAACAGCTTCAAGCTGCTCTCGAACCTGCCATCCGACAAAACCTTCTCCAAGAGATGGACCGGTATTGGCAAGTTAGCCTTTCTGAAAGCTATGCACAACTTAAAGATGAGCTTCAGCAGCAATACCGTCGTGACCTAAGCGATTTTGCAATTCAGACCTTATCTGCTTCAAGCGCGGTGACCAACGACCGACTTCAGGAGCTTATTGATGCCATCAACGCCGCTCAAACTCAGGACCGCCGGTGGTTCGCAACAGCGCTTAGCCAAATAGAACATAACCGCCTGCAGGATAAAACCCAGCTTTCAGCCGGCTTAGAGACGTTGGCTCTGCAAACTGAAGACCAATTGCAGCGCACCAGACGGGATATGGTTCAGCTTTTATCTTATACCCAGCCCAGCAGCCAGATTCCAAACAAATCCAGAAATTCAAACAATAAATGAAAGGAGCAAACAATGAAATCTTTAGTCCGAACAATCACTGTATTTGTCGCCCTTAATCTGATAACAGCAGGTTATGCTTTAGCTCAGCCAGCGCCTACGCTTCCAGAACCACCACAGGTAGAGGCGGTTGAAATTGCGGCGAAAGAAGCACAAGAACGAGCGAAGGCCGTACAAAAACATATGGAATCTCTTCATCTGAATCTCGGAATGTCGTTGCCAGGAAGCGGTTCCGGCACAGTCCTGGTGATTCCAACCTCAGAAATGAAAGCAGAAGAACTTGTCACAATAGTAGAAGATATGACTGTTATGGCACGTATTTTTGACAAACAATTGGGGCAGGAGCAACCCAGACACATGTGGTTTTCCGGAGATATTTTCGGACAGAGCAACCGCCCGGCTGAAAACATCTACCTTCAGGGATACGGCGCTCTGTTCTTAAAGAAAGTGAACTTTCCACTGTCGCCTACTGCTGCTGTGCAAGAAGAAGAGGTTAAAACCAAAAAAGAAAGGGAAGAAGTTGACCCGGTCTGGGACCAAATGAGAAAGGAAATTTATGAGCCACAAGGAGACCGAAGGCGCAGACCGGAACGCGACGAAGAGAAATACGACGCCGAGCAGGTAAAAAACCTCAAAATAAATATTATCAAAGCACTAAAACACGCAGCAAACATGCGAAACCTGAAACTGGATGAGTCTGTTATCTTGTCGATCACCGGCAGCGGAGACTCGTCCAAAACATCAGGAATTGCAATTGCCGGAAAGGGCTACGGTGGTCAAGTCATAGTTCAAGACAAAAAATCTACCGGTATGAGAATAGTTACGCCAACTCCACTAAGCGATTTAGGGGCCTCCTCACACACGATGCTCATCATTCGTGCGAAAAAATCAGATATTGATGCCTTCGCCAGGGGTGAGTCGGATTTTGATAAATTCCGGCAGCGCGTGCAGATGTTTACTTGTCCCTACCTAAGTGGAGAAGCTGAATATGGAGACTCATACGATTACACCCGAAGCGGGCGAAGCCGACGTCGCTGAGCCAGCTTTTTTATAAAATGATTGATCGATAATAGAAAAAGTTGAAAATATTCGATAAACTCAGGCCGGGCTAAAATTAACCCGGCCTTTTTTAATCCATTGCCGAACAAGCAAGATAAACAGTCATACCCAACACGCAATTAAACATCGAGGTTCTGGACTTCAAGCGCATGCTCCTGAATGAAGTTCCGTCGTTTTTCCACATCATCACCCATCAATATACTGAAGAGCCTGTCGGCCTCGCCGGCATCGTCAAGACGTACACTTAGCATCGTTCTCGTTGCAGGATTCATCGTTGTCTGCCATAACTGCTCAGCGTTCATCTCACCCAAGCCCTTGAAACGCTTTATATCAATTCCTTTCCCGCCGATCTGCCTTATCGTTTTGCATATGTCACCAAGTGATGCAGCATCGTTAGTTTCCTTACCGTGGACAAGCTGAAACTTGGTCGGTAGAGACTCTCCCGATACGGACTTTTCTGGTTTTAAGAGAAAATCGTTTAGGTCCAATCTAAAATCGGCTTTTAGCTTATCATTTATTTGGTTGATACGAGCCAGCTCATGCAGCTCCTCGGCGTCGAATTCATCCATATCACTTATCTCATCCAACCTTTTTTCATAATTGTTGCTATTGTAATAAACTTCATCCTTTCCCTGCACACGGATAAGAAAAATCGGCAACCCACCTTTGGTCGGATTATAATAGTCCTTTACAAACTCTGTAAAGTTAATGCCGCGTCTTGATAAAACATTTATAATTCGTTCGGCATCAGCTAAGATTTTTACAAGAGCAGTTAGCTGTTTGTCTGCAACTTTACGAATTGTGCCTCTGCCGGCTTTGCTGCTTTTTCCGGTCTTATTGCGTTTCTTGCCTGCCTCATTATCTCTGATAAAAAGTTCTGTATCTTCAAGACCACGACCGACCATAAGTCTGCGCATCTGGCTTTCATTTATCATATATTCAGACTTCTTCTGTCCCTTAACCCTAATTTCATATAGTGGAGGTTGAGCAATATAAACCATCCGCTCTGTAAGCAGTGCCTGCATTTGTCTAAATAAAAACGTTAGCAGTAAAGTTCTAATATGGGCACCGTCAACATCAGCGTCCGTCATCAATATAACTTTTCCATATCTACACTTTTGCACGTCAAACTCATCCGTGCCAATACCGGTACCAAGAGCGCTTATGATGGTTCGTATTTCATCGTGCGCCAGCATTTTCTCCAGCCTGGCCTTTTCCACATTGAGAATTTTACCTTTAAGAGGCAGAATCGCCTGGATGTTTCTGTCCCGACCAGCTTTAGCCGACCCACCTGCAGAGTCGCCTTCCACTATGAAAATCTCTGTAGTCGTTTTTTCTTTGCTTGCACAATCCCACAACTTGCCCGGCAGATTAGCACCGCTGAGAGCACCCTTGCGTCGGGTCAGCTCGCGAGCCTTTCTTGCAGCCTCCCTGGCCGCAGCGGCCTGGATAGCTTTATTTAAGATGTGTTTAGCTTCAGTTGGGTGCTCTTCCAGAAAATGCCCAAGCTGCTCATTAACAGTCGTCTCAACGAAACTGCCTACCTCGGGATTGGTCAGTCTTACCTTTGTCTGTGCCTCAAAATGCGGATCGGTCAGCTTTACAGCTACTACTGCTGTTAAGCCTTCTCTTAAGTCGTCACCAGTGGTTGCCTGATTGCTTTTTAATAAATTATTACTCTTAGCATAATAATTCATCGTTCGGGTTAATGCTGTTTTAAAGCCGGAAAGGTGCGTTCCGCCGTCAATATTCCTAATGTTATTAGCAAAAACCAGAATGTTTTCGGTATAGCCATCATTATATTGCATCGCCACTTCACAGCTCATCTTTGCCTGTTGGTCCTCTTTAGCTAAGTAGATGACATCCTTATGAAGTGTATCTTTACCCTCGTTTAGATGTTTAACAAAAGCTTTAACCCCCTCTTCAAACTTAAATACCTCTTTCTTATTAGCTCTGTCATCACGGAATTCAATCTTAATGCCTGCATTTAAATAGGCCATTTCACGAATTCGCTTTAATAATGTATCATACGAAAATTCCGTATCGCCGAAGATTTCTTCATCCGGCATAAATGATATTTTCGTCCCGCGTTTTTTAGTCGGTCCAATTTCCTTCAGCGGCCCTTCTCTCCTGCCCCGGATACATTCGAAATGATAGTGTTTTCCATCACGATAGATATCCGCTTCAAGCCATTCACTTAGAGCGTTAACAACGCTGACGCCTACGCCGTGCAGCCCCCCTGCAACTTTATAACTATCCGTATCAAACTTGCCACCGGCGTGCAGTGTTGTAAGCACAACCTCCAAGGCGCTGATTTTCGCTTCTTTATGCTGCTCAACCGGTATTCCACGGCCGTCATCTTCTACCGTGCAACTGCCATCGGCGCAAATACATATACTAATGCTATTACAGAATCCTGCCATGGCCTCATCGATGGAATTGTCCAGCACCTCATAAACCAAATGATGAAGGCCTGCACTGCTACGATCACCTATGTACATGTCCGGACGTTTGCGAACAGCTTCTACCCCCCCAAGTATCTTTATATTACTTGCATCGTATTTGTGAACTTTCATGTAAACCTTCTTCGCTGTTTTTTAAGTAACCAATCTTTTCAATAAATAGAGGTTTTAAGCCTTTTTATGTGATATTGTGGGCAACAACGTTTTAATTCCTCAAGTATATCGTGGCTATATAACTGTAATTGATACATATAAGGCGGTGAATCCACATATATCTTAAGCTGGCCCGCGGAAATAGAATCAATTCTACAGTGCTCATAAATCTCAGATGGCAGAAAATTCCTCAATACTTCTGAAATGTTCTGAAATTGCTCATACTTAGGCTCTATTACATTTTCCATAAACTTGGTTAGTAATCCGTCCAGTCTAATTGCTGGAATAGCTACTTTATCTGAACGATTGGCCAATGTAAATTTACCTAAATTGTTTTGTCTGTAATTGATCATGGAAAATAAAAAAAATGAAAATTCAATAAAAACAGAATCTGAATGATTTTCCTCTGCCCATCTAAGTTACTGTTAATTTGACATCTAACCCAAGCTTATGGGCATTAGAACATAGAGGAAATCTGCTCCGCTTTTTATTAGCCCCGGCGTATCTGACTGTCCCAATTGAAGCTCAAAATCATCGTTTTGTATTACCCTCAAAGCATCAATCAAAAACTGAGGATTAAAGCCGATATCAATAGGCGTTCCACTATAATCGATAGGAACTGTAACCTGTGCTGAACCTGTTTCAGGTGCCCGGCTTGAGAACACCATCTTATCCTTGCTAATAGAAAGCTTAATGCCTCTTGATTCCTCGCTCGTTAGAAGAGCTGAACGTTTAACAGCGCTTAAAACTGCATCAGTAGGTAAAACCAGCTTGTTATTATAGTCTTTTGGTATTATTTCTTCATAATTTGGGAACTTACCTTCGACAAGAGATGAGCTTATTACTGTGTTAGAATAGCTAGATAGTATTTGATTATCTACATATCTAACTTCAATGTTACCTTTGTCATGAGTTGCAAGTTTATTCATTAATGACATTGTCTTGGCGGGAACTATAATTTTCCGTTCAGCAATCTTTTCAGCCACTGTTGAGGTAAAGCCGACTCTTGAACGCGCCAGCCTTCTTCCATCGGTAGCAACAAAATTAAGCTTTTTCCCCTTTATTTCCCACAATACACCATTTATTGCATATCTACTTGTCTCCTTAGCTGCTGCAAAAAGACATTGCTCAACACCAATCTTGAAACGGTCAAAGGGCAGTATAATATCAGCTTCTCCATCAAACTGTGGAACTAAAGGAAACTGCTCTGGTTCCTGTCCATAGATAGTAAAATGGCTGTCTGCGCCCGTTATTTCACAAGCACCTTCCTCCGTTGTAAAAGTCAGTGCGTTATCAATACTTTCACGTACAATACCATTTAACCTATCCGCCTGTACTAAAACATCACCACTTTCATCTATCTTAACCTCTGATATTAAACAGCTTATCCCTGTTTCTAAATCCGTAGCAGAAATCACAACGTCTTTTTCACCGGTTGATATTTTCACACATCGCAAGATTGGCTTTGGTGTACGTGACGGAACAACTGATATTATTAAACCCAATGCCTCTGCGAGGGCATCTTTATTAAAATCTACCTTCATTAAAAACCTCCTTAAAAAAATGGTGTGAAAAAGCCACTTTTTAAAAATACACGTTTTATGAGTTCATAGTCTATAGCAGAAAAAGCATAAAAACAATAATTTTTGTGAAAAAAACAATTCCTATTTACTCAGTAGATCGTATGTTACTTATCACCTTCAGTTGTAATTTTATAGATTAATATTAAATCTATGTAAAAATTTGTTATTAGAATTAATATGAACTATGAATTTGTTATGTTTATTTTTTGATTTATGCCAAAGTCTTAAATGCAAAGGAAATAAGTAATAAATATGGACAGATGGTAATAAACATTAGTAGTTAGATATATTGTTAGCAACTTGACAAAAATAACAGTTTGCTTTAATAAAATTGTAGATTCATATATTAAGTATGAGATTTCAATAGCTTTCTAACAATGTATTTAACAATATAAAAGAATAATAGGGTTAAGATGGGTAATAGAGTTAAAGATAGATCCTCTATAAAAGATAGATCCTCTATATCGGAGGAGAATTTTTATGTAGGTTTTGACCTTGGAAGTAGTTGCGTACATTATGTTGTTATCAACAGTAACAAAGAGGTTGTTTACTGCCCAAAGCCAATTATGCACTTTGCGAATCCTATTGAGGCCTTAAAAGAAGCATGGTGGGATATAACAAGAAGATACGACACCCGATTTATTAGAAATACATCTTTTGCAGGAAGCGCTGCCATATATTTCCCAAAGGTTTTCAATGAGGCAGCTTACACATACGACAGCATTGCAATACCCATGGGGGCGGAGATACTAGCGCCTAAAGCAGAATATATATTTCACATAGGAGCCAAGGATTCTTATTTTTTTAATATAAAAAGAGCTAATGGAAAACGGATAATTAATGAGTGGCGAACAGGAAGTAAATGTGGGGGTGGCTCCGGCACATTGATAGAAAAACAGTGCAGGAGATTATATCAAGAAGATATTCAAGATTTGCAGTTGAAGGGGGAAAAAACTACTAACTTTGAGCAAGAGAAAGAAAAAATAAATATACTCAGCAGAAGTAAGCAACAATTGCAATTAGAGAGTATGCTTCAAAGAGCTGAGTATGAAGCTGGAATGTCTAAAGAACCAAGTGAATTTTTAGCTCGATGTGGCGTGGTTATACAATCAGATTTGATTCATAAACAAAATGAGGGCGCCAAAAGAGAAGATAACATAGCAGGGCTTTTTAGAACGATAGCGAGAAACTACAAGATTGATGTCTTGGGAGCAAGAAGCTTCAAACAATCTAAAAATGATAGCAATGCAATTATTACAGGTGGAGTCTTCACTAACGAAATAATCCGTAGAAACTTAGAAAGTCTGCTTGGAATAAATATCATAAGGCCTAAGCATCATCACAGCATAGCTGCAATAGGCTCAGCTATTAAGGGAATAGAGCAGGGCAATAAATTTACACTTAATCTTGACCGTCTTGAGGAGGTTACTGAGTATGGCCGAGGGAAAAGGCAGTTTGCACCTGCACTTTATAAATCTATTAAGGATGTACATCAAAAAAGCAGATCGTTGAAGGAAGAGATAGAACCGGGTACGGAAGTTGTATTAGGAATAGACGGTGGCAGCACTACCACTAAGGGCACAATTGTTGAGTTAAAGAGTGGAAGATTACTTGATAAACTTTACATCAAAACTCATGGTGACCCGGAGGCCTCTCTTAGACGCGTCATTAAATACTTAAGCCGGCATAAAGAAAAAGTCATAGTTAGAGGGGTTGGCGCTACCGGCTCTGCGAGAAAATTGTATGAGAAGATGCTTTTAAGTAAGAAGAAAATTAAAGAGCTTTCAACCAAGGGCGTAGAATTAACAGATAGAATCACAGATGAAATTACATGTCATGCTCTCGGTGTAAAACATTATGATTCTGATGTAGATACAGTTTTCGAGGTGGGTGGACAAGACATGAAATTCACCACCTTTGCAGAAGATGGTACAGTCAAGCAGGCAAAGATGAATTATAGCTGCCAGGCGGGCTCCGGGCAGACTCTTGAGAATATGGCAGAAATTATAAATCTAAACGTGGAGAATTCTCTGCAGCAGGCTGCACTTAGAGCCGAGAGGGTTCCTATAATTGATTCTACATGCGGCGTATTTATGGAGATGGACGAAAACAGGCTCATAGCGGAAGGCTTCAGCAGAGAAGAAATAGCAGCCGCGATAATACGTGGTACAGCCGCAAGCTATTATTATAAATTTGTTGGAGGCTCTCAGCACGTCGGCAGGAAATGTTCTGCTCAAGGCGGCCCTCCCTTAGGAAAAGCCTTCCTTGCCGCCTTAGCACAGGTAACAGATAAAGAGATACAAGCCTATCCTCATCGTGAAATGTTTGGCGCCTGGGGCCAGGCTCTCGATATCATTGAAAATATCAAGCGCTTAGAAAAGCAGGGTAAAAAGTATGAATCAGCTTTCAGAGGATGGTCCTTAGTTGACATGTCTTTTGAGAAGCGAAAGGTGTCATGCAAAGAGCTGTTTAAGGAAAAGTCCTGCGGCATGAGGGATTGCCAGCTTGAGGTTTTCTCCATCGAGGACGATAGAATAATAACAGGGGGATTCTGCCCGAGAGGAAACTCCGAAGCTGCCGGCAAACCAAAAATAGACTACGTCGAAAAATATCACAAATTATATGAAAAATACTTCAAAAAGTACGGCTGTCTGCTTGCTGAGATTTCGTCTATAAGAGAAAAAGATGAATCAATTCGTACGGTAGGGATAAAGAGAAGCACTGCAACGCTTAGCGAAAAGGGTATCTGGAGTGCAGCCTTATTTAAAAATCTTGGTTTTCAGCCGGTAGTATCGCCGAGGAGCAATAAAGAAATTGCCAAGGTTGGAGTTGACAACTCAAGAACTGAGTTCTGCATAGCAAGAAAGCTCGTGACGGGTCATGCTGCTTTATTAAACGCCGACGAGAATGTGGAGTATTTATTTAATCCAAGCTTTATCGAGCACAGAAAAGCAAGTCCACCGGACTTGAAATACTGCATCTATACGGAATCGGAAGGTTATGTTTTAAACGATGTTCTTTCTCTCGATAAGAAAAAACAGATAAATCCAATTTTACATTTCGGTGACTTTGTACTTCTCGTTAGCCAGCTTAAGAAAGAGTTGGAAAGATTAGGATTTAGATTTACAGAAAAACAGATAAGGAAAGCCGTAAGAAATGCTGATAAAGCTGAAGATAGCTTCAAGGCCGAGCTTTACAAAGAGGGAGATAAATTCTTGCAGAGAATCGAGCAGTCAGGACAAAAGGCCTATGTCGGTATCGGCAGAGATTATGTCCTTCTTGATCCTGAGGCAAGCTCCAACTCAGGCGCTATGTTTTCTCAGGTACGAGGGCTTGAATACATACCTCAGATATTTTTAGAGCATAAGTTCAGAAACCTTTCGCTTGATGGAATCGTAGAGAATGAATTCTGGGTTGAGAGCGTCAAGATTCTAAAGGCACATTTATTCGTGGCTAATCATCCTAATTTGTTTGCTATAAGGATGATGAATTTTGCCTGTGGGCCGGATAGCTTAAAGATTTACCAGGAGGAAAAGATTCAGCGGTCTGTTAATAAGCCCTTGCTTACTTTGCTGACTGATGCGCAGACAAACAATGCGCCATTTGTAACAAGAACGGAGGCTCACGAGAGGGTTGTGAATCAAAGCCAGCCAAAGGCGCTGAGAATAGAGGATTTAAGTTTATGTTCAAACAACGGCAGTGCTGACAGAAAATGGCTTATACCGTATATGGGAGATGCCAGTTACTTAGCGGTGGCAGGGCTAAAGCATTTCGGAATAGACGCTAAAGTCCTTCCTACTAATACGCCCAGGGGCAATGAAATAGCTAAGCAGCATATTTATACGGAGGTTTGCCATCCCCTTAAGGGGGTTGTAGGTGATGCACTTGGCTTTCTTGACGAGGAAATTGAAAGAAAATCAAAGACATACGTAGAGGATAATTATCTTGTTATGCTGCCGACGACCAGCGGGCCGTGTAGATTTGGAAAGTACACGGAAATTTTAGGAGAGTTTTTACATCAGAGGGGCTTATCAAAGGTGCCGGTGATGGGACCATCTTCAGAAACAGATTACATTGATGTTCCGCTTCCGAGTGACTGTAGCTCGGCAGATAAAATCCGGATGCAGAAAATTTTGTTTAAGGCGATAAAGGCCTCCGACCTGTTGGAAGATACTTTTTTGAGATTTTACCCTTACGCTCTGGATAAGACATATATAGAGAGGCTCAAGAAAGATAGACTCAATGTGCTGAGTAAAGCGGTGGAAAAAGGCGCAGAGATAGCAGACCTTAGGAGATGGGGGCAGCAAACGGTATCTCTATTTAAGAGAATCGATATGCGAAATAGCGAAAGACTTCCTCTTGTTCTGTATATAGGTGAAATCTACATGAGACAGCATGACCCCTATACGAGCTTTGTGATTAGGCAGTTGGAAGAATCCGGACTGGAGGCAATAAGGGATCCAATTACTGATTGGCTGGACTACGTAAATCAAATGAACCAGAGAAATTCATGGCGAGATGCAGGGCTGGGAGTTAAGAGTCTTGATACAGCCAGGATATTAAAACATTCGGCTAAGTTTGCAAGGTCTTTTATTAAAGGCAGATATATGTCTTATGTTGAGCAAAAAATTGCTGAGCCGTTTCATGAGGTGCTCGACGGCAGGCATATTCTTCCTAAGCCTATGGAAATAATTGAGACCCTGGAGAAAAGACACGAATTTCATGGAAATATAGAAGGCGAATCTCCTCTGAGCACAGGGATTGCTTATTATTTTATGAACGAGTTAATCCAGCCAAAAGGCGATGCGTACGTTTCAGGGATATTCCATGTTGGCCCTTTTACCTGTATGCAGGAAGGAGTAGCAACGGCTAAAATAGAAGCGATGGCAAAAGAATTGAGGAAAAGAAAACCTGATTTGGTTTTTCCAATTATACATGCCTTTTTTGGGGATTCGGCGAGCGCAAATCTTGATTCGGAGATCGCTGTTTTCACCGAGCAGTGTTATCAAAAAAGAGAGATGCTTAAACAGAAGTATGGGCGAAAATAACAAAGTATTATCGTCTGCAATCGAAATCTCTGATATGGCCAAGCCGTTTTGTAAGATTGTTACATATCGTGGTTATTATGTAGGCTAACCCTTTTTATATCAAGATGTTAAAGGCGAAGAACGGCAGGTTTTCCTTGTGGAAAAATTGTTAGAAGAAATAGCAAAATACCAGACAACCTTGATAGTGGTTGGCAGAGAATTGGGATACAAAAATGCTTTGTTGAAAAGGTGCCGGGTCATTTCGACCGAAGCCCCCATTTCTGCTTTCGCCCGCTGCCCCGCCTTGCGTCGTAAGACGCAGGGGCAAGCAGAAAGCAAGGGGGGCGAAGTGGAGAAAACTGTTTAAAATAGATTTCTCGACTCGCCTTTCGGCTCGCTCGAAATGACAGTTATGGTGTTTTCAACAGAGAAATACAAGAAATAAATGTTTTTGTGTGGCGGCATCGCAAAGTCCCGCCACGGGCGGTTTGGGTACGACACGTTTTCTATTTTTCTTGCAATGATGATTGATGATTTGTAAAGTAAATAACAATTATGAAGTTACAGTAGAATCTTCTTGTTTCCTGGGTCGGTGCCCGAGAGGCTAAAGGGGACGGGCTGTAAACCCGTTGGCGTAAGCCTACGTTGGTTCGAATCCAACCCGGCCCATTA
>CAZVWH010000084.1:0-11880 GCA_964631175.1 uncultured Pirellulales bacterium
TCAAAAAACAGATTTCTCGACTCGCCTCTCGGCTCGCTCGAAATGACATATAAAGTGTTTTCTACAAAGCAATGTGAATACTATATTCTCGTGGTGATATTTTGTTCAAGGTATTTTAATGGCAAGAAGTGTTTTTTGAGGCTGCCGACAAAAAAATTGTAAAAATCTGAGAAACTAATTACTATATTTACCAATTGGAGCAAAGGAGTCTAAAACTATGGCAGATGAACTAATCGGCATAATAGGCGGCACGGGACTCGGTGACGCGATGGCTGAGCAGCTAACAGATGTAACATTTCACGATATTGAGACGCCATTTGGCAAACCAAGCACTTCCATTATGCTCGGCAATCTCAGCAAAAGACCAATTGCGTTCTTAAATCGTCACGGCCAGGGACACAAACTGTCGCCAAGCGAAGTTCCGTTTACAGCTAATATATACGCTTTGAAGAAGCTCGGAGTTCGCGTAGTTATAAGCAGCGGAGCGGTGGGCACACTTCGAACTGAGATAGTACCTGGAGATCTGGTTATCGTTGACCAGTTTATTGATAAAACGTACAAACGCACAAACACATTTTTCAGCGGTTTTGCAGCGGTGCACTGCGAGATGACTGAGCCGGTTTGCCCGCGGGTTCGTGAGACACTTATAGACGCCGCAAAACAGAAAGATATAACAGCTCATCCGAAGGGCACGTATATATGTATGGAAGGTCCGCAATTCTCCACACGGGCCGAATCGATTATGCACCAGGCATGGGGAGGTGACTTGATCGGTATGACCGCTATGCCGGAAGCAAAATTGGCAAGAGAAGCGCAAATCTGCTATGCTTTGATTGCCTTAGTCAGTGACTACGATTGCTGGCAGCCACACGATGACCACAAAAGTAAGCAGTCTCTTTTAAAAGAAATAATCGAAAACCTGGGAACGGCAACAGATAATTGTTTGAAACTTTTACAGGCTGTTTTCACAAGCGAGCACGAGCTTGCCGATAAGGATTGTCCCTGTCGAAAGAGCCTGGACCTCGCGGTATGGACAAAGCCTGAGCAAATTGACCCGACTGATAAAGAAAAATTGAAAGTGCTTTTTGAATAATTGATGACCCCCAGTGAGGGACCCCGCCTTGCGGGAACCCAAACTGGGGGCTAAATAAAAGCGAAAGGTTTGCGAGATGAAAATGTTTATCACAAAGGCAGTCCTGTTAGCAATCAGCGTTGCTATAATTATATTGAGTGTAGGCTGTCAGGAGGAAAATCTGCCAAGTGAGAAAAAGAGCAGAATCATAGCCGCTGAAAATATGAAGCTAAAAAAAGAATTGGAGCAACGTGACGAGACGATCGAGAGATTAAAAAAGCAGCATGAAGAACAAATCCAGCAACAAAAAGAACTCCTGGCAGAATGCCTTAAGCAAAAAGGGACTTTGGAAAAGCAATTGCAGCAGAATGTTAAAGAGCAGATTGACGAAGTTTTAGCTAATGTAATAGAAGAAAACGCAAAATTGCGAGACCAAATCAAGAAGCTCAAAGCCCATATAGAGAAGATTGAGGCAGAACTTGAAGCAAGGAAAATAGCCCCTCAACCACAAATTTCGCAGATGCACATTAAGTGGATAAGTGAATGCATAATGCGCATTCAAACTATTAAGAAGGGGACAACACGGGAGGAGCTTCTTAGGGTGTTCACGACCGAAGGAGGTTGGTCGACTCGATTGGAGAGAACATATGTTTACAAAGAATGTCCTTACATCAAAGTTCGTGTTCATTTCAAGGCAGTGGATGACGATAAATTTTTTGAGAATAATAAGGATATAATAACGGATATTTCCAAGCCGTACTTAGAATGGATGATAGCAGATTAGAATTGAAATAGTCTCCTATAAAGGTTATTGTTTCCCGAATAGAAATACTACAAGTCAAAAAAGTAATAGGCTGAAACAGTTGGTATGCAAATATTTATAGTTTGCTTTTAATTATTTCAGTTTCACATCTGAGCAGTTTCTATACAGCCGGGCAGTTTTTCCTGCGGATAATGTCTTTGCATTGCTGCTGCAACAAGTCCCACGAACATCGGCTGAGGTCTTAATGGGCGCGAAGTCAAACAAGGATGTGCCTGAGTACCTATAAAGAATGGGTGGGATGGAATTTCTAATATCTGCATAATAGGCGGATTCGGCCCTTCGACTGTGCTCAGGGCAGGCGAGCTCACCGCAGGCTGATTGGGCGCCTTTCCGGAAAATACAAGGCCGGCTGTTTCTAATTTTTCAATGTAGCGAGGGTCAACCTCATAGCGATGTCTGAATCGCATTCTTACTGAGTCAGCTTTGCCGAAGAGTTTCCAAACCAGTGTCTGTGGCTTTAGCTCTATATCGTGTCCGCCGAGGCGCATATTTCCGCCGAGGCTTTCGATTTCTTTTTGCTCCGGCAGTATATCAATCACCGGCTCGGGACAGGCCGGCTCAATCTCGGTACTATTGGCTTTCGTTAATCCACAAACGTTGCGGGCAAATTCTATAACGGCCATTTGAAAGCCGAAGCAAAGCCCGAGAAAGGGCAGATTATTTTCCCTGGCATATCTTATGCTGGCAATTTTGCCTTCTGAGCCGCGGGTGCCGAAGCCGCCGGGGACAATAATTCCGTCAACGTCGGCAAGATTATCGGCTGCATTTTCGTCGGTAATATGAGTTGTTTCAATCCATTTTATTTTCGCGTCACAGCCCAGCGCGATGCCGGCGTGCTCGAGCGCGTTGATTATCGAGGCATAGCTGTCACGCACTGCTGTATATTTTCCCGTGATGCCGATATTTATCTGTCGGGCAATTGTGTCTATTTTATCGGTAAAATCGCACCATCGGCCCCAGGTCTTGCGTTCGTGCCGCAGATTTATTCTGTCCTCGATTTTTAATAATCTGAGCACCTCAAAATCCAGACCGGCCTCCCTGAGCATCGCAGGTATCTTATAGATACTGGCTGAATCGGGCAGAGAAACAACTCTTTCGAGGGGGACATTGCTATAAATGCTTATCTTTTCACGGGCCTTTGCGCCAACGGGACTGCTTGCTCTACAAGCGATAATGTCCGGCTGAATGCCGCACTGCATAAGCTGCTTGATTCCAAGTTGTGCAGCCTTTGATTTTTGCTCGCCGAGAGTCGGCGGCTCCAATATATAAGTAAGAGCCACAAAACAGCTACTGTTTGGCCCTTCCTCGTAGGCAAGCTCGCGTGTAGCTTCGATAAAGTATGCGTTTTCCAAATCGCCCACGGTACCGCCAATCTCGACGAAGACGACATCGGCTTTTGTTTCGGCTGCCAACTGGCGAAGTCTGATTTTAACTTCCCCTGTAACGTGTGGAATCATCTGGACGTCTCTTCCGAGATAATCGCCATGGCGTTCCTTGTGCAGGACCGAGCTAAATATCTGGCCGCTCGTGGCGAAATTCGCCCTCGTTAAATCCTGATCGAGCATCCGTTCGTATGTGCCGAGGTCCATGTCACATTCCATTCCGTCATCGAGCACAAAGACCTCGCCGTGGCGGAAGGGATTTAGCGTACCGGAATCTATGTTCAGATAACCTTCTAACTTTATCGGTACGACTTTAAGGCCTTTATCCTGAAGCAGCTTAGCAAGGCAGGATGAGAAAATACCTTTGCCTAAGCCGCTCATCACGGTGCCCATCACAAAGACGTAGCGGGTCTTTCCCTTTTTGTAGCCGACCGGCATCGGTGAGAAAAATTCACTGTCAGTCGAAATGTCACTTACAGAAGCTAATAAATCTTTATCTTTTGTCATCGGTTTTCCTCTATGTCATACCCGCGAAGGCGGGAATCCATTGTTGATGGTAGGGTGTGCTCCGCACACCATTTTTTGAAGCTGGTGGGCATAGCCCACCCTACTTTCTGTTGTTGGTCATCCCGAGCGTAGTCGAGGGATCTAATATTTTCTTTATTCATAATTTTCCTCCTTTATTTTAAGCCACAGAGGTCACAGAGGAATCTAATAAATTATATTATATCAGCAACGGTCAAACCCATTCGACCTTTAGCGGCCCATTTTGATATCCATCTGCCAATCTTGCGAACTTAATATCGGGTAAGAATGCTCTATCAAATGGGCGATTGGGATTAGGATGAAGGCAACCTGCCACATTCGGTGAGTCTGTTCCAAATCCACATAACAATACTGCAGAAACCGGGTTCCTCACGTGTTCGATCCAGTGTGGCGAATCTTTTTTAGGCCGAATAAATACTGAATCTTCTAATCGTGTACTCTCGTATGTATCCCCAACCTTCTCTCCAGTTCTGGTGTTAATTGTCCCTGTTATATACGTAGTTCCTGTTAGCAACTCCTCAGCGGCCGATTTATTAATACAACAAACACTTACTTTAGAATGTAATGTAGCTATTACAACAATACAGGGAGCGTTTACTTTGCTACATTGCTTAGCCTTTTTAGTAATCTCAGAACGAAATTTTTCTGTCATGTCCTCATATGCGGAATCATCAATATCGGGACTATCAGTTGGATATAAACCACTATCTCTTGTTGCTGCCTCGATAGATATACAGGTCGTCTCGACGTAAAAGATTTTTCCGTCCTTTGAGCATCGAAAATCAGGACCACCTTTAGATAAATCCTCGTAAGGCTGTACGCCAATTTTGTGATCTGATAGAAGTTTTCGGGTCTTGGCTTCACAAATGGCTGCTTCAGGATCGGCTGCGAGTAAATCTTCCCACCTATTTAGTCGTTTTTTGTCAAACTGCTGAAGCCACGCACGATGTTCTGTAATAACCTTTTTATAAGTAAATGTTAATTCACTTGGTATACTCAGTTCCATTTTTTTCTTTGTCTCCTTTGTGGCTATTTTTGTATCTCTTGACGAACTCTGCGTATTGTTCTGGTGTATCTATGCCATCGCAAGTGTGTTGGACTTTGCCGACCAGGATGTTGAAACCATTTTCAACCGCACGCAATTGCTCGAGCTTTTCGATTTTCTCCAGAGGTGTTTGCCGCAAAGCGGTAATCTTCAATAGAAAATCCTTGCGATAAGCGTAGATTCCAATGTGACGAAGGTATAGTCCCACATCTCCAATGCCGCCTGTTTCTCGGTCGTAAGGAATCGGTGAGCGGGAGAAATATGTCGCACGACCGACATCGTATTGCGTATCGCGTATTGCGTATTGCGTATTTTCTCCGCACGACGCACGACGCACGACGCACGACGTTATTATCACCTTGACGATATTTGGGTCGGCGACCTGCTCGGCACTTCGGAAATCAGCAGCCAGCGTAGCCATCGGGTAGTCCGGGTTCTCGATTAAAAGCTCAGCCAAATAATCAATATTCTTAGGGTCGATCTCCGGCTCGTCAGCCTGGAGATTCACCACAATATCAACATCAATATTAGCGATTGCTTCGGCGATGCGGTCGGTGCCGCTCGTGTGCTCCGGTGAGGTTAGAACACATTCAGCCCCAAAGGCCCTGGCGGCATCGACGATTCTCTGGTCATCGGCTGCTATGATTACCTTCTGGGGCAGTTTGGCAAGGCAGGCTCGCTCGTATGTGTGCTGGATAAGAAATTTACCTGTATCTTTGGCGAGAACTTTAGCGGCGAATCTGGTTGAACCGTAACGAGCGGGGATACAAGCTAAAACTTTCACACTTACCCTTCCCGGCAGTAGAATTTATAAAAAACCACTGCCGGAGCATCCTAATCCAAACAGAATCTTTTGTCAATGATATGAAGTACTTTCTTTTGAGAAAGCTCACTTTTATAACATTATCAATGAGCTGCAGGAAGTTGTGCTTATCCTTTCCTGATCAATTTTAAGATGACGGCTTGTAAGCTTACAGCAGGTTAGATATACTCTATTGCCAAAATAGCCTAATACATAAATCTAAATGCGTTCAGTGGTTAATTAAACACTCATCAATAATACGGGGCCGGAAACATGAAAAAGACCTTACTTGCTATTTCCATTATAATTGTCACTTTAGTTATGGTTTTCTATTCGACTGGTTGTAGGCAGAAGAGGGAGGACAGAGAGAAGTATCGTATCGCTGTTATACCTAAGGGTACAACGCATGTTTTCTGGAAGTCGATCCATGCCGGCGCTGTTAAGGCAGAGCGGGAGCTGAAAGATTTGGGTGTGGAAGTGATTTGGAAAGGCCCGCTCAAAGAAGATGATCGGGAGTCCCAGATCAGGGTGGTGGAAGATTTCGTAACACGCGGCGTGTCAGCAATAGTGCTGGCACCTTTGGACGATACTGCGCTGCGAATGCCGGTACAGGATGCAGTAAATAACGATATTCCGGTGGTGATAATCGATAGCGGACTCAAGAGCGATGATTATGTCAGTTTTGTTTCTACTGACAATTATATTGGTGGCAGAAAAGGCGGCGAACATCTGGCTAAGATTTTAGGCGGTAAGGGCAAAGTAATTATGCTGCGCTACCAGGAAGGCTCAGCCAGCACAATGAACCGGGAACAGGGATTCCTGGACGCGTTAAAAGAAAAGTATCCGGAGATTGAAGTGGTCAGCGCGAACCAGTACGGCGGGGCAACGACCGAAAGTGCCTACCTGGCGAGTGAGAACCTGCTGGCGCCGCTGCGAGCTGCCGATGGCGGGCTGACAATTGACGGAATCTTTTGTCCAAACGAGTCAACGACATTCGGTATGTTGCGGGCGCTTCAGGACAGCGGCTTGGCAGGTAAGGTCAAGTATGTAGGATTTGATAGCTCAGATCGTCTTGTGCAGGCACTAAAAGAAGGCCAGCTTCATGGATTGGTGCTGCAAGACCCTGTCAAAATGGGTTACCTGGGAGTCAAGACGGTGGTAGAGCACTTAACAGGCAAACAAGTACCTAAGCGAATCGACACCGGTTCAGCGGTGGCTACTCCGGAAAATATGAATGACCCCAAGATAAGAGAACTGTTAGAGCCGGACTACAAGAAATGGCTGAACGAATAGCTGACTTTGGCAAGCCCCTAAAGGGCAAGCTCAATCGAGCCGCAGACCAATTCCGCCAAGGGCGGGTACTGCTGGAGATGCGGGGGATTTGTAAACGCTTCGGAGCAACGGTTGCGCTGGAGGATGTGGGTATCAAAGTGGCTGCCGGTGAGGTGCTGGCGTTGGTTGGAGAAAACGGCGCCGGCAAAAGCACGCTAATGAAGGTGCTTTCCGGAGCTATCAAGGCAGATGCCGGCCAGATGCGGCTGGCAGGTATTCCCTATCGGCCGAGCAACCCGCTTGAGGCTCGGCGGGCCGGGATAGCGATGATTTACCAGGAGCTCTCATTGACGCCACATCTTAGCGTCCAAGAGAACATCATGTTAGGTATGGAACCAATCCGCCGAGGTGGACTGGGAATAGTGCAGTGGAAAGAGGTGCGTAGGAGGGCAATCGAGGCCACTGCCGAATTTGAGCATCCGGAGCTGACGCCGGACGCCCGGGTCAGTAAACTATCGGTCGGCTCACAGCAGTTGGTGGAGATTGCACGGGCTTTGGCTGTCGGCTGCCGAGTGCTGGTTCTGGATGAGCCGACCAGCAGTCTTACGCAGCAGGATGTAGAGCGGCTGTTCGAGATTATCACCCGGCTAAAACAGCAGGGCAAAGCTATTGTTTATATTTCACACTTTATCGAAGAGGTCAAACGAATTGCAGACCGCGTGACAGTTTTGCGTGACGGAAGTGTAGTAGCAAGCAGCGATGTAGATGCCATCAGCACCGATGAGATAATAGCGCAAATGGTGGGCCGGAAAGTTGAAGAGCTTTACCCTCGCTCGGCGCGTCAGCCAGGGCAGGTCATTTTGGATATCGAAGATTTGGCGGGCGTTGAAAAGCCTGAATCGGCAAGTTTGTGTCTGCACCGTGGGGAGGTGTTTGGAATTGCCGGATTAGTGGGAGCAGGCCGAACGCAACTTCTGCGGAGTTTGTTCGGGCTGGATCCGGTGCGAAAAGGCAAAATTCGGTTGGGAGTATATACCGGCCCAGCTTCACCGATGAGGCGGTGGATGCAGGGGGCCGGTATATTAAGCGAGGACCGCAAGGAAGAGGGCCTGGCACTTTCTCTGAGCGTGGCGGACAATGTGACGCTTTCCAAGCTACAAGGCTTTGGGCCACTGGGATTGGTTTTGCCGAGCCGACAGGATAAAGCTACCCAGCGCTGGATAGAACGGTTGGGTATCCGCTGCCGTGGGCCCAGGGATATACTGTCGTCTTTATCGGGCGGCAACCAGCAGAGGGTGGCGCTTGCGCGGTTACTTCAGCACGACGTGGATATTTTGCTGCTGGATGAGCCGACACGAGGCATCGATGTGGCAGCGAAGGTAATGATTTATAAATTAATTGATGAGCTGGCATCCGCCCCGGCGGACCAGGCTGGTGATAGGCCGCCTAAGGCGGTGCTGATAGTAAGCAGTTATCTGCCAGAGCTAATGGGCGTCTGCGATCGTGTGGCTGTGATGTGTCGCGGAAGATTAGGGCCGGCTCACAGGGTTGACGAGGTGGACGAGCACAGACTTATGCTTGAGGCAACCGGGCAGGAGGTAAGCGCATGAGTGACAACAGAAGACAGAAAACAGAAAACAGAAGTCAGAAGTCAGTATTCTATTCTCTGTCGTCTGTTTTCTGTTCTCTGTCCTCTGTCTCGAACACTATAGGTCCATTGCTGGGTTTAGCGTTCGTGTACGGGATATTTGCAATAGTTGCGCCGCCGAGCTTCACGACTATGCGGAACCTGGAGATGATCCTGCGGCAAACCACAATAGTTGGTATAGCAGCTTTGGGGATGACGTTGGTGATTATCTCAGGCGGGATTGACCTTTCGGTTGGCTCAGTTGTAGCTCTGGGTACGGTAGTGATCGCCTGGCTGCTGCAATACGGAGGGGCTGGGCCGGTTACCGCAGCTCTGGGGGGCGTGGCAGCGGCAGCCTGTTTTGGCCTTATCAGTGGACTGCTGATAACCCGGCTGCGTGTTGTGCCGTTCATCGTTACCCTCGGAATGATGTTAGTTGTTCGGGGCGCGGCAAAAGGCATCGGACATGAGCAAAAAATCAATGTCGATTTAGAACGAATGGCCTGGCTGGATAAGCTGTTGGCTACACTGTCTCAGGAGCGAAGCTGGATGCTGGTGCCGCCAGGAGTATGGATGCTCGTACTGCTGGCTATCGCGATGGCGGCGCTGCTGCGCTATACTCGGCTGGGACGGCACACCTTTGCCATCGGCTCGAATGAGCAGACAGCTCGGCTGTGCGGGGTGCCGGTGGAACGGATTAAGGTTTTTGTTTACACATTAGGTGCGGCTTTTGCAGGACTGGCCGGACTAATGCAGTTTTCAAGGCTGACAGTGGGCGATCCTACGGTGGCAGTTGGACTGGAGCTGAATGTGATTGCTGCGGTGGTGATCGGTGGCGGAAGTCTCAGTGGCGGAGAAGGATCGGTTCTCGGTTCTCTGGTGGGAGCGCTGATTATGACGATTATTGCTTCAGGGTGCACGCAGATTGGCCTTCCGAATTGGGTTCAGGAGATTATCACAGGTGCAATTATCGTCGTAGCGGTGGCTCTTGATAGACTGCGTCATCGTCGCACTGCTTAGAACTACCAATTTCGACGCTCGTCGCTCGTTTCACGGGTCACGAGCGACGTGTCACGGCGTCGGTGTTGTATAATTGATCTGGTAATTATTTTGCAAATTATAGTGAATGGTGATACATATAAATTTGCGGATATATCTTAGAATTTTTTTGAAAGGGCCGAAAAATGAAACGTTGCATACAAACAGTTACAATCGCAGTTGTGCTAATTAGCCTCTTGGTCTCGTTTGCCTTTGCCGATGTGCCGAGAACAACCGGGGCCATCTCAAAAGTGACAGTTTATCGTGGCCAGGCGCTTGTGACGCGGACTATCAACGTTGATTTGCCACCGGGAGCTTCTGAACTAATCGTTGAGAAACTGCCGGCTCAAGTAATCCCGGAAAGCATCTACGCGCAGAGTCCCGATACTGTTAAAGTGCTTAGCGTAAGATACCGCGAAAGACCAGTTATGGAAGACACACGGCAAGAGGTCAAACAGCTCGACTCCCAGATTGAGCAGGTGAAACACAAACTCAAATATGCCGAAACAGAGCTTATACATTATAACCAGCAATGGCAAATGTTTGAAAAGCTCAAAGACTTTACAATCGCCGCAACCCACAGTGACCTTAATAGAGGCCTTTTAACCTTTGAGCCTATTCAGAACCTGACCAGACTTATAGAACAAAAGGGCCTCGAATATCACAAACACAGATTGGAACTTGAAGACCAAATCGCCGAATTAAAACAACAACAGGAGTTTCTCGAGCGCAAACGCAACGAGCTCACAACCAGCCGCTCCCGCAAAGAAAGAGAGGCAGTGCTGTTTATAAGCACAGAAGGCAGCAGAAATGCCTCTATCGAATTAAGCTATTTGGTCGATGGGGCCAACTGGATGCAGCAATATAACCTCCGGGCCAACCCCAAAAAGTCAAGCGTACTGATTGAATACAACGCCGTTGTCAACCAGACAAGCGGCGAAGACTGGAATAGCGTCAATCTAAGTCTGTCCACCGCTGAGCCGACTATGGTTGCATCTGCTCCCACACTTACGCCTATGCTCGCGGCACTTTCTTCTTATGTCCCTACCCAGCAGGCCGAGCAGCGATCTCTCACCTGGGAGGATGAGATTCGTCAGTATAGACAGTCTCGAAAAGACTACATCAAGAAAGGCATAGCTGCTAATAAAGAGCTTAACGTGCTCGCGCTACGTAATCAGACACTTGTCTTCAACATTAGTGGCAAAGAGTTTGCAAACCTTCAACAAAAAATGGCTGAAATCTCACGCATTGAGGGAATCAGCGTAACGTATGACCTGCCCGGCAAACTTACCCTTCCAAGCCGAAGCGATCAGCAGCTTATATCCATTGCTGCAATTACCGCTGAAGCCGACTTCACGCTCGTTGCCAATCCACTGTTGACCGATTACGTTTATCTACAGGTGGATATACTTAATAACAGCGATACTATTCTGTTGCCCGGGCAGAGTAGTATGTTCCGTGACGGCGAATTCGTGGGTAAAAGTCAACTGCCGCAGGTTACCATCG
This sequence comes from uncultured Pirellulales bacterium, assembly GCA_964631175.1. Classification (GTDB taxonomy): domain Bacteria; phylum Planctomycetota; class Phycisphaerae; order Sedimentisphaerales; family Anaerobacaceae; genus CAZVWH01. The sequence continues at coordinate 11,114 of CAZVWH010000084.1, forward strand.
GCGAAAAATTCACGGCTGGCTTTGGCATAGACTCGCAGGTCCAGGTTGTCCATGAGCTTGAAGACAAACAGACCCGTATTCAAGGTGGCAACCGTATCGATACATATCACTATCGTATTGATATTAGCAATTACAAAAATACCGATGTCGAGTTGCGCTTGCTGGACCGAATGCCTTATAGTGATGATGCCTCGGTTAAGATCGAGCTTGTAAAGACTGAGCCCCAGTTGAGCCAGGATGCTGAGTATCTGCGAACCGCTCGAAAGAAAGGCATCCTACGTTGGGACCTCAACCTCGCACCGAATACGTTTGATGAAAAAGCAAGTATTGTGAAGTATAGTTTCACTATGGAATATGATAGGAATATGCGGCTTCAGACTCACCTTGCTGCACAAGCCACACAATAGAAGGAATCCATATTTGTCATCTTTTGGGGTGAAAAATTAAAAAGTAAAAGTGCTTTGTAGTAGAAAGCTTCACCCTATCAAAGGCGGGCTTTCAGCAGTATCGTTGTGGTTGATAAAGAATTAGTGGTGTTATTTTGCGAATTTTTCTTGACAAGATTGAGCGAAATTGCTTTAATGATGTAATCATGAGGCTAATTAACTGCAATAACACTGGTTGTTGGTGGTGGCCTGCGGAATAAAATCCGGCAGGTGTGCGGTTATTTGCCATAAACAATTTGTTAGATTTGTGAAAAAAGCAGCCTGTCGGAATGACAGGCTGCTTTTTTATTTGTATTTTTGTGTATTTGCGATTAAGAAATA
>CAZVWH010000085.1:0-10007 GCA_964631175.1 uncultured Pirellulales bacterium
ATCATGAAACCTTTGCGAAAAAACTCAAAGCTGATGTTTATTTTGCTCGGCCGTAGCATATAGCAATATTTGAATTGCTTTGCATTGGTTTTATTAGCTCGGCAATCATATATTTATCGGCAGGAATGACATCCTGGGTAAGAAATATTATAAATTCACTATTCGTTTGGCCTGCAGCTAAGTTTCGTGTTGTGCCATGGTCAAAATCGGTACGATTCATTTTTATTACTTTGCAGCTACGATTTTGAGCTATCTTTGCTGTGCTGTCGTTGCTGCTAGAGTCGATGATCAGAATTTCTTCCGCCTTGAATGTTTGAGCGTCTAAAGCATCAAGCAGCTTGCCGAAGTCAGCACCGACATTAAGCGTGGGTATAATTATGCTAAGCATAATAAATAGCTTGAACTTATGGAATCCTACAATTGGGACAAAACAGCTCTTAGCGATTCTGCCTTTGAAGACCAGTCATTGATTTTGGCTACTTCTTTTCTTTTCAGTTTGATGTCAAAGCTCCTCTCCGAAAAGGCTTGTTCTAATCTGTTCAGGAAATCCAATTGATCTGTTGCAGTAAATATTAGTTGACTGTACGGCATAAGTTCTTTCATTCTATAGGTTACAACAGGCTTGCCTAAAGCAAAATACTCATAAAGCTTAGTAGGATTTATCGTATCGGCAAACTTATTAGGTGTAAAAGGTATCAAACAAACATCAAATTGATTACAATAGTGGGGCAAAATAGTATAATTTTTCTGCCCGAGAAATTTGAGATTATCCCTCATAGGTAGATGCCGAATCTTTATGGGTCCCACAAAAACAAAATCGATATCTTTTCTGCAGTCCGCGAGGAAAGTTACGGTTTTGAAATCTACCCACTTATCAATGGAACCTATATAGCCAGCTATTCTACGCATTCCTTGCAGGTCAGTGGGTCTGGTAAACCTGGATTTATTGAAGAAATCAAAATCAACACCATTGCCTATTAGAACTGTTCTTTTATTAAACATTTTGGCCTTTTCAAATAGAGCTGTGGAAGTTGTAATTATAAGGCTGGCATTTCTACCAAGCCATTTTTCTGTTTCTATTATATCCTTTTTTATCGGCGCGTGAATTTCAGCATAATCATCCATCATTTCATATACTAATATCTTAAATTTTAATTGTTCTAACAAATGAGGCATAAGTTTCGACGGCGATGTTACCCAGACTACTGTGTCATTGTTTGTTAGTGGTTGAAGTTGCTTTTTTAGGAGATGCTGATTGATCCTGTTAATGCTGGGATTAATTATTGGCAGAAAAATCGGGTTTTTGATTATCAAACCATCATTGGAATTTTGCGTCTTGAAAAAAACAAAGAATCTCTTTATGGCTCTATTAAAGTCTGATGGTTTAGGGTTTCTTAACCCCAAAGGTTGTACGTAAGTGAAGTCAAAGTACTTTGCGAGTCTTTGAGCTAAATGCTGGGGTCTCTGACGTATAGATCCCCAGTCTATCGGTGCAAAATAAAGAATTTTCAACGGACTCGCCTCTCTAAGATTCTTAATATCCTGTCAGCGGCCTTCCCATCGCCATACTGATTTGTCGCTTTTGCCATTCTTTCATATTCTCTTTTATTCGTTAGCAAAGTAGCGGCTTCTTTTAATATATTTTCTCTTTGAGTCCCAACAAGTTTTGCAGTACCAGCTTCTATTCCTTCGGGTCTTTCTGTCGTATCCCGCATAACCAAGACAGGTTTGCCGAGAGCCGGAGCTTCTTCTTGAATGCCACCAGAGTCCGTGAGTACGAAATATGCTCTTTTCATAAGCCACACTAAATAAGGATATCCCAGAGGCTCTAATAAATGCACATTTTTTATTTTTCTTAATATTCTGTTTACGGGTTGACATACATTCGGATTTAAGTGAACCGGATAAATGGTTTCGCTCTCCTTGAATGTCTCAGCAAGAGTTTTTAAGGCGTAGCAAATATTTTCAAACGTCTTTCCAAAGCTCTCTCGCCTATGTCCAGTTATGAGAATAATTTTCTTAGAAAAATCTATAAAGTCAAAGTACTTGTGATATCTCTTTCCTCCTTCTTTCTTGATAATATCCAGACATAGGTACAGAGCATCTACGACAGTATTGCCAACTGTACAGACGTTTTTTATTATACCTTCGTTTGAGAGGTTTTTTGCTGCTTTAATGGTGGGAGCGAAATGATAATCAGCTAGATGGTCTATAAGTATTCTGTTGATCTCTTCGGGGTAGGGGGAAAACTTATTTCCAGTTCTCAAGCCTGCTTCAATGTGAGCCACCTTTATCTTTTTATAATATCCTGCCAATGCTCCTACAAAGGCCGTCGTTGTGTCTCCTTGAACGAATATCAAATCTGGCGTTTTTTCTTTCAAAGCCCCATCTAAAGTGACTAAAGCTTTGGAGGTGATATCAAATAGAGATTGATTATCGCTCATCAAATTCAAGTCAAAATCTGGCTTAATATCGAAAAAGCCCAACACCTGATCAAGCATTTCCCTATGTTGTGCAGTAATACAAACTTTGATCTGATGAATTCCTTCTTCCTTCCCCTTCAAAATCAAAGGCGCCAGCTTTATAGCCTCAGGCCGTGTACCAAAGATAAAAACGATTTTCATATTTTACAATTCTTAGAACGGCAAACCGTAAAGACCTTAGTTTCTGTTATTTTTTTCTACGCCAAACTTTTAATATCTATATTTGTGTGGGTTCCATTTCAATTGCCATTTTTTTTCCCACCTTTTCTTGTTCTTCTCAAATATTGTATTGTACATATTTGGATTGAGTTTGCCGAATGATGCTCCCCCAAAATGATGTATGAAGACATCTTCAGCGCATATTACTTTGAGCCCAGCCTTTCTGGTCCTCAGTGCATAATCATCGTCCTCAAACATGCCGATGGAAAACTGCTCATCCAGAAGCCCTACCCTATCTATGGTCTGTCTTGACATGGCTACGCAAAACATAGCAAGCACAGGTATCTCAAAAAACTTTCCTTTCTTCTTTGCTGTATAATGTTCTGTAAAAATCTCCATAGTGGATAAATTCTTATAGTCTACGTTGATTTTTGCCTCGTTGCCTATGCAATTCGTAATAGGCCCAACTGTCCCTACTGCTGGGTTTTTTATAAAATATTTTATAAGGCCGCTTATCCAGCCTTTTGTAACGATCGTGTCGTTATTTAAAAGGATTATGTATTGGCCATGAGACTGTCTCATCCCTATGTTACTAGCCGCTGCAAAACCGGCGTTTTGTTTATTCGATATGACTCTGATATTCTTATGTTGACCCTTTAATTCCATAAGGTAATCTTGCGTTCCATCCGATGATGCATTATCAACGACTATCAATTCGTAATTGGGATAAGCTGTTTTGGTGAAAATGCTATTGATACAGAGTTGCGTATGTTTCAAGTTATTGTAAGTAATTATGACAATGGATACCAGTGGATAAGATGCAGTTATGAGTTCCGCAATGTCATTTACTCTTTTGCTCCAGTCATTCGCGCGTGCAAATTCGATCCTCTTTTTCGCCAAACTTTCATCTGTTTCCTCCAATTCTTTTTGGATATTTCTTAGGAATTCCTCTTTGTCTTCGCAAAGATAAACAAAATCGCTGTATGGTAAAAGTTCAGGCAATTTAGTAGAAACTATAGGCTTGCCTGAACTTGCAAACTCGTAGAACTTTACTGGGTTGGTGGATAACGTCAAATCATTTAACTTGAACGGTATGATACATACATTGAACCAGTATAAATATTTTGGAAGTTGGATGTATGGTTTTTCACCCAATATGTATACATTCTTGTATTTCCTTAGCCGAGTAATATCAGAACCAAGGGTGTGTCCAATAAGAACAATATTCCAATTGGGTTTTCGCGTTGCTACATATTCAACTACTTCTGAATCAAACCATTCGGCTATCGCACCATAGTAACCTATAATTGGTTGTCTGATATGCTGCAATAGCTTGTTGGGTTGCAGATTATGGAAATGTTCAAATTCTGCTGCATTTTTTACAAGTACGACTTTATCGCATTTCTGTTTAACTTTGTAGTATAGTCTAGTTGATGATGCGATGCAAAAGTCGCTTTCTTTTATGAGCATTTCTTGAAGTGCTGCCATGTCGGCATCAATTCCTTTAAATTCAGAGAATTCGTCTAAACAGTCAAACACCATTTTTGTGTCATACTCTTGCTGGAGCTGTTTAGCCAGAGGATACCAAAGGGGGAAATTCACGAAGGCGACTGCTTCTTTTATCTGGAAATTAGCAAAAAGGTCTCGCATTGCTTTGCTAAGAATTCCAGATCCATTTCGGATATCGGCATTATATATAGCGGTGTTTTCATTATAGGGCAGTCTTATTTCGTACACGTTATCCAGCAACTGTCTGCTTGTATATGATGCCTGTTTTCGCAGATTGATGCTTACATAAAAGATTCTGTGGCCTCTCTTTGCGAACCTTGTTGCTATCTGTTGTGGCCGCTGAAACCTAAAATTCCAGTTGATTATGGAGAAGAAAAATACATCGTAGGTATTTGCTTGCGAAAAATAATCCTTTTGGGTAGCACGTTTCAGTAGCCTGTTCTTGTTGGGACCGCTCATAAGCGGTGCGCGACCGCATCCGTATTTTACTTTTTTCAAAAATCTCCATGCCAAGCTACTAAAGCCTTCTGACCGCCAAATCTGAAATGCTCTGCGTATAAGGCTATACACTTTCATAGTTGACTCGCTAACATACCACTAAGCGTTTTTTCCCTTCATGTAAATGAAAAGTGCTTGTCTACCATACCAATACTTCGATACCACATCAATTACTCTAAAATATACAAGCGCAAAATCACTTATTTTTGATGGAAAACTTGACCGGCCAAAAACGTAAAAATGCTCTGCGATAGGGTTCTGCTCTTGAAAAGGAACCAAACCAACCAGGTAAAAGCGAGTATGCATCAAAAGCTTCCTTAATACCCAATAGGGTTCTTGAAAGTGTTCCAGAGTGTTGGAAGTAAATATAACATCAAACTGGTCGTTTATATTTTCCAGTGGAGTGTCTCGAAAGTTTATATAAGGATACTTTCTTTTTGCCTTTTCGATTGCTATATCCGATATATCAAGCCCTTCAACCTTTGCTCCTTTTCTTTCAAATTTCTTAAATAGTAAATTGGTACCATCGCCTTCAGCACAACCCCAATCAAGGATAGATAAGTTCTCCTTTTTCATGTTGTAAAAAACTTTCCGTGGAAGGTTTTTTATCGCGAGCTTATAAAAGAATTCACTCTGTTTAGGTCCTTCGCATAGTTCCCAATCCTCACTAAATCTTTTATCCCAATACTCCTTAGCGTTAATGTCAGTTGGTATTTCGGTATTACCACAACAATGAGTGTTTCCAGAAGCAGCATTATTGGTATCCGGCTGGTCACATCCGTGTATGTACATCGGTAAGACTTGCTCTGGCTTACCATCGCATCTCAGCCTACCTTCTTCCAATAGAATCACCCTATCACAAAAACGTTCAATAGCGTTTAAATCGTGGCTTACAAATAGAATTGTTCGGCCATCTTTCTTGAAATTCTCAAAAACATTATAACATTTCTGCTGAAAATCTATATCGCCTACGGCTAAAACTTCATCCACCAACAGTATCGGGCTTTCAATGCTGACCGTGATGGAAAAGCCCAGCCTAACCTGCATCCCAGATGACAGATTCTTTAATTTCGCATCAATAAATCTTTCCAATCCGGAGAAATCAATTATCCAGTCATACTTGCCTTCAATTTCTTGCCGTGACATTCCAAGCAAAGCGCCGTAGAGAAAAATGTTATCTCTAACTGTAAGGTCACCTTGAAACCCCACCCATAGCTCAAGAAAAGGCGCCACATTCCCCCCTACAGATATTTTACCTGATGTCGGTTCGATTACCTTAGCTATAAGTTTTAACAACGTTGACTTGCCCGCACCATTTTTGCCGATGATCCCTAAGAACTCGCCCTCATTAACTCTCAGGTTAATATCATGTAGAGCATAGAGCTCTTCGTAAGTGTTCTTACTCAGAATGCTGACAAACCGCTGGCGCAAGGTAGCCCTTATATCGTGCGGCAGACGAAATATTTTAGTTACATTTTCAAGAGCTATCATAAAACCTCAGCAAAACTGCGCGATAATTTATTAAACATTGCTAATCCTACGACGAACAAACAGGCTGCCACAGAGAGTATGATAATATGGTTTCTAAAGCCCAAGAAATCGCTGCCTGAACCGATAAGGGCCTCTCTACAGCCCTGGATAATTCTGGCCACTGGATTTAGAAATATAAATTTATGGTATTTCACCGGCACTATTGAAATCGGATATATAATTGGCGTCGCCCAAAAACCAAGCTGAACAAAGACCTCCCAAATGTGATGAATGTCCCGAAATCTCGGAAATAATGAGCATAAAAAAAGAGCAAGTCCTAAAACAAATATATAAAGCTCAACTAAATAAACTGCTAGGTATAATGCGCTGATTCGAAAATGGATCCCGGAAAAAACAAAAAATAGAAAAAAGACACCTATATTAAGCACTAAGGTCAGTAAAGATGTTAAGGAGGATGCAACAACAATGATCCATCGTGGAAAATAAATCTTTTTAATTATTGATGCCTTGCCTTCCAATAAGACCATGCTGTTTAGGGTTACCTCGGACAGGAAATTCCAGAGAATAATTCCTAAAAGAAGATATAGTCTATAATTTTCAACTTCCCATCTGACGAATACCGAAAATACGAGATACAATGTGCCGAACATCAACAACGGCTTAAGCAAACTCCATAGATACCCTAAAATGGAATTGTCGTACTTAATCTTAAAATCTGTTATCGCCATTGTCAGTGTCAGGAATAGATAATTCTTTCTGCCCGAAAGGTTCTTTTGCTGGTAACTTTTTATATATGATGATACTGACTTTTTCATTTCTTCTATCCACATATCTATACTCTATCTTTTCCACCGGTTCTGATGCAACCGGCTTGTCTTTTTCTTTGAATATTCTGACAGCATATTGAGCTTGCATGGGAATTTGTCCATTCGTCCAATTTAAACCTTGTCGCTGAGCATAAAAACTGATTCGAATATCAGGAGTTGCTATTATGTCCTGCTGTTCTGTGTGATTAGCCAGCCACTGTGCTGCTTCGCGATAATTGCGTTTGTCAGCATGTAATGGCTTGAGTAATTTAGGAACGCACAAAACCAGGCCAGCTATGAGCAAGATTAAAAACCATGAATGTGGATCTCGATTCCATTTCGACTGCCCTTTTGGGAAAAAATTACTTAGCAAAATTCCGAGTGTCTGTAATCCAGCCGGCACAAAGAAAATTGTGAGAACTACTAATGACAAAGTATGTCTTCCACTTATATAGCCGTACTTGCAGTACAGCCATATCATCAAAGATAAGTTCAGAGCAATCAGAATCGCAGTAAAAAACGTCTGCGGCTCATACCTGTCTCGCTGTCTGAAATATTTATACGCACCTACTAACAAAGCAGGCAAAAAAAACCACATTAACGTATCACCGGTTTCTTCAATCAATTTATTAAAAGCCTTTGCTATATCAGTTGGTCCAAGATCAGCAGTATATACAGAATATGGAAAGTCCTGTTTGTTATCATAATTTTCTATTTGAGCTTTTGTTACGTCAAATTGTAAAACATTTTTTTTTGGGAAGATTGCTCCTTTAAATTTCATATATGGTCCCGCTGGAATCAGAAAGCCAACGAGCAATAGGACCATTGCAAACACCGCCCTGCTTTTAGCCATAGTACGTTTTGTTCCTAATAGTTGTAAGGCTGTCCATAAAGAACCATATACAATCAACTGAGCACATTCCGGCCGAACAAGGTATCCCGAACCGGCAGCCAGTCCCGCAAAGCCGAACATCCACCATTTACCGTCTATCGCCCCGCGCAACAAGAGTAATAAACCGCTTACTAAAAAGAAAAGATATGGCCAGTCACTTAGTGCATCGCTTCCATATTTGGCTGGCTTAGGCAGCAGAATGAGAACTAAAACAGCTAAAAAACTAAGTTTTGGCCCTACTATCTCCTTACCTACAAAATAAAGCGCCGCTATCGTAAGTAACCTGAATATAAATGTCATAACCTGGGCGGAATATATCCAGCTCCAAAGAGACGAACCGCCATATGCTATTTTTGCTATTTGATGTCCTGTGAGAATCAAGAAAGGATAACCTGGATGCTGATCTTCGCTTGATATCGTTTTAAACGGTTTAGAGGTTAATTTCTTGGCATATTCTATAAAAGTTACTCCATCTTTTGCGATAATTACAGTTGTACTTATTAGATACACACCGATACACAAGGCGACCGTTAGCAGGATTGAAATATAAATAATATTTTTATTTGTGCCGAATTGTTTCGAGGTGCTTTTAATATGCATTTTTACCTCTTATAACTTGCCAGGGCGTCTGGAGCAAAATCCACGTATCCAATCCGAGTGACCAGTTTCTAACATAATGTAAATCGTACTGTAACCTTTTACTTATGGAAGTATCGCCGCGGAAGCCGTGTATTTGCGCCCATCCGGTCATTCCCGCCTTGACCTTATGTCTAAGCATATACTTTTTGTACTCTTCGCAGAATTGTTTTACAAAGGCCGGCTGCTCCGGCCGGGGACCCACCAAACTCATCTTGCCCTTTACTACATTTATAAGCTGGAGTATCTCATCAAGACTTGTCCTGCGAAGCCATCTGCCGAGCGGAGTGCATCGCGAATCTTCCGACTTAGTCCATTGAGGACCATTCTCGATTTCAGCATCAATTCTCATGGTGCGGAACTTAATTATTTCGAATTCCTTCTGATCCAATCCAATTCTGGTTTGTTTGTAGAAAACCGGTCCTTTTGTGGTCAGCTTAATCAGCACAGCTATTACGCCGATAGGAATAGCCAATATTATCAACAGCACCATAGCCATTACTCGATCAAAAATTTCTTTCAGCACAATGTTCACACCACTTAAGGGGGAATCAGCAGCCGAAAAAAGAACCTGCGAACCTATAGTTACCACTGTGGGCCTGCTTATTGAAGCCAGACTACCCCAATCCGGGACGATGCGCACTGTAACACCCGCCCACTGCAGACGTTCCAGGAGTGGATAGGCCGCTTGAGCTTCCGCTCCGCTAAGAGTAAGATACACTTCATCTACATCTTTAGGATTAATCAATTCGGGCAAATTTTCAATTGGCCCGAACACTGGAACGCCCAGCATTTCGGTGCCAATACGCCGGGGATTATTGTCCACAAAGAATCGACACTTTAATCCTAAATGAGCCGTTTGCTCAATATCATGAACAAGCTGTTGTCCTTTCTTTCCCGCACCTATTACCGCATAATAACGTATATTGTAGCCTTTTGTACGTAAATATCGAACGGCAGACATTGTAAATATATGTGAAATGGTGAGCCCGATGAATAGTATAATGATAAAGAGTATCAATAGTTTCCGCGAATAGAGCTCGCTCTGGAGATAATAAAGCAGCGCCAGCAACAACAGCCCAGAAAGGATGCTGGCTTTGACTGTGTCTGTAAGCTGCTTAAACATACTCCACATCCGCTTTGGCTTATAAAGCCCCGTTAGTAAGCAGCCTAAATAACAGACGCATGCTACCGGCACTGTTAAGGTTAAGTGTCTGTTAAAGTCTGGTATTCCTTTCGGTGTGCTAAACAGCCCTGAGTAAAATCGAAGGCAGTAAACGACGACCCAAGTGAGGCTAATGACCGCTATATCAACAATTGAGCGAAATAAAGAAAAATACGTTGCGTATCTTTTTAGCATAGTACATTTTTACAGAAATCAGAAGACAGAAATCGGAAATCGGAAATCGGAAATCGGAAAAAGATTTGATCTATCCTCTGTCTTCTGTCTTCTGTCTTCTGTCCTCTGTCCTCTGTCTTCTGTCCTCTGTCTTCTGTCCTCTGTCTTCTGTCTTCTGTCCTCTGTCCTCTGTC
>CAZVWH010000085.1:10107-11653 GCA_964631175.1 uncultured Pirellulales bacterium
CAGAAGTCAGAAAAAGATTTGATCTATCCTCTATCTTTTGTTTTCTGTCCTCTGTCCTCTGTCTTCTGTCCTTTGTCCATACATCGACTCATAGTACCTTTGATAGTCACCGGAGACGACATTACAAAGCCAGTCTTGGTGTTGAAGATACCATTCGATTGTCTTGTTCATGCCCTCTTCAAAATTCACTGACGGCTGCCAGCCAAGCTCTGCTATTATTTTGCCGGCGTCAATAGCGTATCGCCTATCATGTCCGGGCCTGTCGGTTACATGCTTTATTAGTGATTTGGGCTTGTCCAAGCGTTTAAGTATCACATCAATGACCTCAAGATTCGTCTTCTCGTTACAACCGCCAATGTTATAAATCTCGCCGGGCAGAGCTTTCTGCAAAACCTGCCAGATTGCAGTGCAGTGGTCATATACGTATATCCAGTCGCGCACATATAAGCCATCACCATAAACCGGCAGAGGCTTGTCATTGATAGCATTGTTAATCATCAGTGGGATCAATTTTTCCGGAAACTGGTATGGGCCGTAATTATTTGAGCATCTGGTGATATTATATTTGACGCCCCACGTATGCCCGAAAGCCTTTACAAGATAATCAGCAGCAGCTTTACTGGCTGAATATGGTGAATTCGGGCTTAGAGGTGTTTTTTCAGTGAATTTACCTTCAGGCCCAAGCGCGCCATAGACCTCATCGGTAGAAATCTGAATAAAGCGTTCCAAGTTCTTATCACGAGCGGCTTCGAGCATTGTTAACGTACCTGTGACATTAGTTTCTATAAAGACCTTCGGCCCGGTGATCGAACGGTCCACATGGCTTTCGGCGGCGAAATTTATAATCGCATCGATTTGATGCTCATCGATGGTTTTCTCTATCAACTCACCATTACAAATGTCACCTTTGACAAATTTGTGATTAGGATGGTCTAAGAAACCGGTGAGGTTTTCAAGGTTGCCGGCGTATGTGAGCTTATCAAGATTGACCACAAAACAATCAGGATGCTCCGAAAGCACCATGCGAACGAAATTGCTTCCTATAAATCCTGCACCACCTGTAACCAAAAGCCTTCTCATAACTGCCTCAGAAAATGTTCTAATGGAACCTGCCAAGGCTTAATTGGTTCATTAAGCAAAGCCTTGATTTTACCACAATCGAAACGGCTATTTAACGGCCTCTTAGCAACAGTAAGGTAATCACCACTTTTACAGGGCGATAAGCTGATATCCATCGATAGTTTGTCAAATATGAACTTTGCCATCTCGTATCGGCTGACGTAGCCGGAGCTTGCAAAGTGAAACAGGCCCTGCGGCTTTCTTTGCAACAATTTGCATATTACCTTTGCCACCTCGGTTGTAGCCGTAGGTGAGCCTATCTGGTCATCAACCACTTTTAGCGTTTTATTAGTCTTGGCATGTTGGATTAGCTTGGCCACAAAGTTATTGCCATGCAAGCCGTATGTCCACTGGATACGCATTATACAGTGACGACAGCCACTTTCAACCAAAAGCTGCTCACCGGCCAGCTTGCTTCTGCCATATT
>CAZVWH010000086.1:0-11588 GCA_964631175.1 uncultured Pirellulales bacterium
CTATAGCAGCCGGCCTTTCGGCCTTGCAGACAATACCTGGCCGATTGGAAAAAGTAGATTATTCGGGGCACACGATTATTGATTATGCCCACACCGATGATGCCTTGAAGAATGTATTAGCTACGCTGAAGCCATTGTGTAAGGGCAGACTAATAGTTATTTTTGGCTGCGGCGGAGACAGGGACAGAACCAAACGTCCACGCATGGCCAAAGTCGCAGAGGAATTAGCTGACATAATAATTGTCACCAGTGACAATCCGCGAACTGAAAAACCTGAAGACATCATAGATGAAATTATAGCCGGCTTTGAACGCAATACGCAATACGCAATACGCAATACGAAGATTATTGAGCCGGATAGAAGAAAGGCCATAGAGTTAGCTATAAAAACCGCCGGCAAAGACGATATTGTGCTTATCGCCGGCAAAGGCCACGAAAACTATCAAATAATCGGCACACAAAAATTCGACTTCAGCGATCGGCAAATCGCCCAAGAATTGCTCACGATGAAATCTAAGTAAAGATTCGGTAACTGGATAGACAAATTCAAAATTAGAGAATATACAAATAATTAAACAGGCAAGTGGCAGAATTCCTTAACGTGCGCTGACCAAAAACAAAGAATGAACTTATAAGGAAAAAAATATCTGATCCCATGGAAAGTTTTTCAGTCGATTTCTGGGGATTGTGCGTCGTAGCTCCGAATACTTTGATTTGACCTTTAATTCAGAATTCTTCTGCCAACTCACCGTGACATTGCAGGAGCCGTTGTTTTGTAGAAGTTTCAATTCTTCAATGTCTTCTTGGGTAAGCGCACAAATGTGTTTATTGTGACATACGAGACATATTAGTAGATTTTTATCTTTGTATGTATTTAGGCGCTTTATGTCTCTTGGCAGGAAGCTGAAAGTGCAATAGGATCGTCCATCTTCCGAAATTCTCACGTTTCGTCTATTTCTATCATCAAAAAATGAATTTACGTTCATACTACCCGCACCGAGAGTCTGGTTTCTGTATTTTATAAAAATTACATACTCATTCGTGTTTGTGGTTACCTCATACATTCCGTAACCATGTTCTTCCTTGTCCCGTTCAATTAACTTTAGACTAAAATCTGGATTACTAACCACCTGATATAGTACAGCGCCGTGATACATCTCTTTTTTCGATATAGCCATTGTTCACCCCCTATTTAAATTTCTATTTCAAATATTCCTGATAAGAAGAATTGCTACCCGCAAAGTTTATATTCGTCAAAAATTCACAGGTAGATTAGCGAATCCTTGAAAGACCTTAGAACTCTTTTGGAAAGTGATTTTGAGCTTATTTTCTCGGACGAAAATATTCAGAATGCCAAGTAATATGTATTAAGCAGAAAAACCTGTAGTAAATGTCTGGTTCTAAGCAGGCACTTCCAAATAGGTTGAAAAGCTATGAGGTTTGGGGCATGTATACCTTCTTGACGCATAATATCTAGAAAAGCGATAACATTTCTTGATTGGGTCCACGCCTTGCGGGAATCCTACGCATAGGCCAATTTTTTCACTTCCTTTTCTATGCGATGCGAAAGCCTGTCTGTCTCCACGTCCAAATCGTAATCTATTTGAAGGCCGAGCCAAAACTGTGGCGAATTGCCAAAATACCGGGCTAAACGAAGAGCTGTATCTGCTGTTATGCTTCTTTTGCCGTGGATGATTTCATTTATCCTTCGAGCAGACACTCCTAAGTCTCGGCCAAGCTGATTTTGGCTTATCTTCAGAGGCTTTAAGAATTCTTCAAGAAGAACCTCACCAGGATGCAGTGGAGGTATTTTATTATTTCTCATTTTCTTACCTCAAGGATAATCTGTAATTTCTACGTCAAGGGCATTATTATCTATCCATCTAAAGCAAATTCGCCATTGGTCGTTAATACGAATGCTATATTGTCTTTTCCTTTGGCCGGATAAAATTTCCAACCTATTACCCGGCGGGACTTTCAAATCTTTTAATGTTTTACTACAATTAATCATACGCAGTTTTCTAAAAGCTACTTTTTGAATATCATGCGGCAACTTCCGAGAATATTGCCGGCGAAAGATTTTTTGTGTTTCTTTACATTTGAAGGTTTTGATCATAAACCAATTAAATTCTATAACGTATAACGTTATAAGTCAAGATATATTTTTCAAAAATTTGTAAAAATTTCCAGGGAAAACAAGAATTTCTTAGGATCGAGCTGTCTTGTTTTCTTAAGCAAGGCTTAATTTAAAGTATATCGTACAGATTCTGTCGCCCTTTTTACGAACCGTTTTTATCTCCGTATCCGATTAATCTGACAATCCTTCTTAACGTAATTTGTGAAATTATAGTATAATTTCGTTTAATCAACAAATATTTGGGCTTTTTAGGATGTAGAGCGATTGTTGAAAAACGAAAATGAAGGAATACTCAATAAAAGATCTGGCGCGGATAATAAAAGCCTGTATCGAGCCAGATATAGGCGGCGGGGGACGAGCCACGAGTCATTCTTTTACCGGCGTAAGTGTTGACTCGCGGACTATCAAAGCCGGCGACTGCTTCTTCGCAATAGTCGGCGAGAATTTTGATGGTCACGACTATATTTGCGATGCCTTTGCAAAAGGTGCGGTCTGCGCTGTTGTCAATGAGAACTCAAAACTTAAAACTCAAAACACAAAACTTAGGTATCCCTTTCTCATCGTTGACGATACTGTGAAAGCTCTCGGCGATTTTGCCGCAGAATACCGCCGACAATGTGGCTATAAAGTAGTCGCCATAACCGGCTCGGTCGGCAAGACAATGACCAGGCAAATCGCTTATCATGTGTTAAGTAAGCATTACCGCGTATATCAATCGCCGAAGAATTTCAATAATAATATCGGCCTGCCCTTGACCCTGCTTGGAGCCGGGCCGGAGCACAAAATCGTTATCACTGAACTTGGCACCAACCATCCCGGCGAAATAGCTGACCTAACTCGCATCGCTCAGCCGGATATAACAGTCGTAACGAACGTTTATCACGCCCATCTGGAAGGGCTCAGCGATTTACAAACCATAGCACGAGAGAAGCTATCTATAGCAGAAGGACTGCAGCCTGGTGGTGTCTTAATAATCAACGCCGAACTGGTTAAATGGTTAAATGATGACCGGTTAAATTACCAATTGCCAATTACCAATCACCAAGTTTTAACTTTCGGCAAATCAGAGGATTCTGATTACCAGATTAAGAATATCACTTATAATGACTTTACCAGCAGTTTTTCTATCAACAGCAGGCAAATCCACTTACCGCTGCCCGGCCAAGGCAATATCGACAATACCGCTGCCGCATGGGCTATTTGCAGCCGGTTTGGCTTGACTATTGGCGATTTTGCGCAAGCAGTAAAAACGCTGCAGACAGTTCCTATGCGAGCAGAGCTGCTACAAATCGGGACGCTAACGGTCATAAATGATTGTTACAATGCAAACCCGGCCTCGATGAAAAATGCTCTGGATATATTGACTAATCTTGGCTCTACCGGAGAACGGCGACTGGTCTTTATTTGTGGCGATATGGCTGAATTAGGACAACAATCACAGGCTTTACACACAGAGTTGGGCGTCTATATAGCACAGACTGAGGTGCATCTCCTGCTGGCCGTGGGCAGATTCGCGGAAATTACTGCCGAAGCTGCCAGACAAACTGCTGATTACGAATTGCAAATAACATGTTTTGAAGATGTGTTTTCGGCTTGTAATAATTTGCGAAAATTCATAAAAGATAACGATATAATATTAGTGAAAGGTTCGCGAACGGCCGGGTTGGAAATGATTATCGAGAAACTAAAAACCCCCAAATAAATTTGGGGGCTAAATATTTAGCCCCGCAATTTATCGTCAAGATACCTTGCGTCATTGCGGGGTCTCCAAGGATAAGACGCGAAGATGATATACCATTTGTTGTGGTATTTTCGAGAGGTTTTTACTGAAGGCATTCTGCATTTCTACGCCTATCAGAACGTGATGTTTCGCTGTGTGACGGCATTACTGACCAGCTTATTAATCTCCCTTTTTATTGGTCCGAAGATTATTCGCTGGCTAATGCGGAAGAAAATCGGCGACCTGCCGGAGTTTAATCACACCGCACTCAATGAATTGACCAAAGACAAAGTCAATACACCTACGATGGGTGGGCTAATTATTATTTTTTCGGTTCTTTTTTCCACCTTATTATGGGCAAAGCTGAACAATCCCTTTGTTCAAAAGGCTGTCTTTTTAGTAGTCTGGTTTGCGGCTTTAGGCGGTGTGGACGACTGGCTGAAACTTACCACCCGCGCCCGTTATCGAAGCAGAAATGGATTGTACCCCTGGGAAAAGCTCATTTTTCAGATTGCCGGCGCTGTCCTGATAGCATCATTTTTATATTTCGACTTTATCAACATAACCGATGGCAGATTATTCTGGCTGCCGTTCTATAAGTACGGCCTGCCGTTAGCCAACTGGATGTTCATACTGATAGCGATTTTTTATATATCTGCCACCAGCAACGCCGTCAACCTTGCCGACGGCATGGATGGATTGGCGGCTGGTTGTGTAGGCATAATCAGTTTTGTCTTGGTATTGCTTTGCTATGTCGCCTCCGAGACGATGTCTCGAATCAATCCGGTTACCTGGGCCAGTTATCTTTTACTGCCGCATATACCTCAGGCTGGTGAGCTGAGTATTTTTTATTCGGCTGTTTTAGGGGCGGTGCTTGGCTTCTTGTGGTACAACTGCTATCCGGCTCAGACCTTTATGGGCGATGTGGGTTCTCTTCCATTAGGTGCCGCAATGGGCTATGGAGCACTGGTGAGTCGAAATGAAATTCTGCTTTTGGTTATTGGCGGCGTTTTCGTGATTGAACTATTTAGTGTAGTTTTGCAGGTCGCTTATTTCAAATATACCGGCGGTAAACGGCTATTTAGATGTTCACCGCTGCATCATCATTTTCATTTAGCCGGCTGGAGTGAGCCGCAGGTAGTGGTGCGTTTTTGGCTTTTAGCCGCTGCCTTTGCCGCCATTGCTTTGGCTACGCTGAAAATTCGATAACCAGGTAATATTGCGACTTCAAAATATACTCACAAATCGTAGTCCTCATCGGTGTGGATTTGTACGTTCTGCCGATAGCTCTGTGATTCGTTACTATTGGGTTTGTCAAACTTTCTCTGTAATAAAAAGATTTTGACAGCGGTAATCCCGCAGCCGATTCCTGCAATGAAAAACACCGCAGCGGCGAGAAGTGCGAAAATCTGGGGCAGTGCTAAGATAATGACACCGAAGCCAATAAGCAGCAGACCTACGATAAATATCCCTGCAGCTATGCTTCTGGAGGCTTGTGAAATCATATTCGTGTAAAAACGAAAACTCATATTTCCATCTCGTAAAGAGCCTAAAATTTGAAGTGCCTAAAGTTGGATGCTCCGTATTCAGTCAAACTTAACTTTAGGCACTTTAGCTCACTTTAGACACTTCTCACTCTAACTGTTTAGTACATTCCACCACCTCCTGGCGGCATCGGAGGAGTCTCTTTCTTTTCGGGAATCTCACTGACTATTGCATCTGTCGTCAGAAGCAGTGAGGCAATCGACGCCCCATTCTGCAATGCTACCCTTTCCACCTTGGTCGGCACGATTACACCAAACTTAATCAAATCTCCATATTCCTTCCGCAGAGCGTCGTAGCCGAAGTTCTTTTCTTTGCTTTCTATAACTTTTTGAGCCACGATTGAGCCGTCCAGCCCTGCGTTCCGAGCTATTTGCTTGATAGGTGCTACTAATGCTCTTCGAACTATATCCACACCAATCTTTACATCGCCATTAGCTTTGATCTTATCTAAAGCTGATAATGCTCTGAGCATTGCCACTCCGCCTCCAGGCAGAATACCTTCCTCCACCGCTGCCCGGCAGGCATGAAGTGCGTCTTCTACACGGGCCTTCTTTTCCTTCATTTCCGCCTCTGTCGCCGCTCCGACATTAATCATAGCGACGCCGCCGGCTAATTTTGCCAATCTCTCCTGCAGCTTTTCGATGTCATAATCGCTGGTGGAGTTATCGATCTCGTTTTTAATCTGCTCGATTCTGCCCTTAATAGCTTCCGTGCTGCCGGCTCCTTCAATGATAGTGGTTGTGTCTTTGTCGGTGGTGACTTGTTTGG
Organism: uncultured Pirellulales bacterium; assembly: GCA_964631175.1. GTDB lineage: Bacteria > Planctomycetota > Phycisphaerae > Sedimentisphaerales > Anaerobacaceae > CAZVWH01. Next base: position 6,171 of record CAZVWH010000086.1, read on the forward strand.
CTCTACCAAGCTGTTTCAGCTCGATGCTTTCTAAGTCCAGCCCCAGGTCTTCGAAGATAGGCTCAGCGCCGGTCAAAACAGCGATGTCGCTGAGCATAGCCTTTCGCCTGTCACCAAATCCTGGTGCCTTGACCGCTGCGCACTGCAGCACGCCACGCAGCTTATTGACGACTAATGTTGCCAGGGCTTCACCCTCGACATCCTCAGCGATTATCAGCAGTGGTTTACCTTGTTTGGCCACCTTCTCCAACAAAGGAACCAAAGATTTAACTGAGCTGATCTTTTTCTCGTGCACCAGGATATAGGGTTTATCCAGGACGACTGTCATATTCTCCAGCTTGTTTACGAAATGCGGACTAAGATAGCCCCTATCGAACTGCATGCCTTCAACCAATTCTACGGTTGTTTCCAACGATTGGCCCTCTTCGACCGTTATAACGCCGTCTTTGCCAACTTTGTCCATGGCTTCTGCTAACTTCTTTCCAATTTCGACATCTTGGTTCGCTGAACATGTTGCCACCTGTTCTATTTGCTTGCTGGACTCAACAGGTATGCTCATTTTATGCAGTTGTTCAACGATGGCATCAATGGCATTTTTGATGCCCTGTTTTACCTGCATTGCATTAGCGCCGGCAGTGATATTTTTCAGGCCTTCATCGAATACGCTCTCAGCCAAGATTGTCGCTGTGGTTGTTCCGTCGCCGGCCACACTCGATGTCTTCGAGGCCACTTCTTTTACCATCTGAGCGCCCATATTCTCATGGGAGTCCTCCAGCTCAATCTCTTTGGCCACTGTGACTCCGTCTTTGGTTACTGTAGGTGAACCGAACGATTTTTCCAAAACCACGTTTCTGCCGCAAGGCCCAAGCGTGATCTTTACCGCATTTGCCAGTTTTTTCACACCTTCTCGAATGGCTCCACGTGCATCAGTACCAAAAGCTATCTTTTTAGCTGCCATATTTTTCTTTCTCCTTTTTTGATTTGTAACTGGTAATTGGTCCCTTAGGGATTAGCAATCATTTCCAGTTACCATTTAACCAGTTATTTTTCTATTACCGCCATTATATCTGATTCATCCATAATTAGATACTCTTTGCCGTTCATCTTTACCTCCGTCCCGGCATAGCTGGTAAACAGCACAATATCACCCTTTTTCACCTGCACCTGTTTATGTGTGCCGTCGTCGAGCGCTTTACCCTCCCCCACGCTGATAATTTTTCCTCTTTGTGGTTTTTCTTTCGCGGTGTCCGGCAGCACTATTCCGCCGGCTGTTTTGCTCTCCGCCTCGACACGCTCGACAAGCACCTTATCTGCCAATGGTCGAATCTTCATCTGTTTTTACTCCTTTCCTTCGACCCTGCTCAGGCCTGCCCCGAGCAAGGCCGAGGGGACGGGTCAAAAAACTATTCTTGTTTATTTTACTTGTATAATACACTTATTGTTTAGCCGTCACCGACATTTATCTTCTACGGAGAAGGACAGCGATGGTACAAAACCCTACGTGAAATCCGTCGATCCGGCACCGGACGGGCGTAGGGCTAAACATAATCACATTTTATGTAGGGTGGGGCTTGCCCCACCACTACATTATTGGTGGGCTGAAGCCCACCCTACGCGAAAATATTACTGTTATATTTTTTTAGAAACAGCCTGTTTAATACTCGCTGCAGAAGAGACATATCAACCGGCTTATCAATCACGCCGAAGACATCAAGCTGTAGTGCCTTGCCAAGTACGTCTTCATTTGCAGCGCTTGTCAACAGGATACACGGCAATCGTGGATAATCCATTCGAATGATCTTTATCGTGGCCAGTCCGCTTGATGTTTCTGAATCCATATCTACTATTGTGGTGTGAATTCGTTTTCGCTCGATGATGTGAACAAACTCACTTGGTTCTTCAGCCACGAGCAAATTAACACCTCTTGGCTGAAGTATATTGCGTACAGCCTGCTGCCAGGCCCAGTTGGCCCCACTGGCCAACAGAGTTACCTCTTCAAGTTTTGACAGGTTCGTAACCATATCTGTAACTTCCCGATGGTTATGTGCAAATGTCGTGCCAATAATTTTGCGGAAGGGCCATATCCTCGTAAGTGCTTATGATAATGGTGGTTATATAATAGAAATGGGTACTCGCTCAGTCTGGCAAAATTGCAGTTGGGCCTTTTTTATCCTGTCATGCTGGCAGCTTATTTCAGACTCGTGCTTCGTAGCGACCCGTCCTCCGCAGTAGCTTTGCTACGAAGGGTGGAAGTGCTGCTTCGCAGAGTAGCATTGGCTTCAAATGAGGTGAGATTATCAAGTATCCGTTTTAAATCGTTCTCGAAGCGGTTAATTTCACTCAGTGAAAATCCCTTATAGAAATAATATTGAGCAGAATTTCTATTTTTTCAGAGAAATTCTACTACTCCAATCTTTGCACAATATACGGTGTCAAGGCTATAATCTTTTATCATAAAGTGCTTTGTAGAAAAGAACCCACTGTCATTTCGACCGAAGCCCCCGTTTCTGCTTTCGCAGAAATCACGGGGGCGAAATGGAGAAATCTATTCAAAAGCAGATTTTCATTCAGGGCTATCTGCCTCGCTCCGTGTCTCGACTCGCCTTCGGCTCGCTCGAAATGACACTGTGACCTGTTTTCTACAGAGCAATCCCAAAAGAATATCAATTACTCAAAAATGTATGCAATCAAGTTATCTGCGGTTAAAATTGAGCTTATGAAATTTACTACTGTGCATTCAAGATTGCTTATTTTTTTTCTTGCCTCTCGTCCGAAGTTTTTGGTAGCAAGCGCTGCTCCGGTTTTAGTTGGCTCTGCCGCTGGCTATGCTGTTATTGGGACTTTCCAGCCGATTCTTTTTGTCCTGGCACTATTAGCCATAATGGCTCTGCACTCCGGCGCCAACATAACCAACGATTATTACGACCATCTTTCCGGTAACGACTGGGTTAATAAAAATCCTACGCCGTTTTCCGGAGGTCGTCGTTTTATTCAGGAAGGTACTCTCTCAGCTAAAGCAACGTTGCTTGCAGCACTATTTTGTCTGGCTGCCGGCTCAGCTATAGGGCTGGTAATTTTATATCTGACGCGGAGTGTTTTTATTTTAGTTCTCGGCCTTATCGGGTTACTGGGCGGCTTCTTCTACACGGCTCGGCCTGTGCAGCTCGGCTACCGCTGCATCGGTGAGCCAGTCATTGCGCTACTGTTCGGCCTGCTTCCGGTATTTGGCTCGTTTTATTTACAGACAGAAACAATTAATGTCACCCCGATTTTGCCTGCGCTCATAGTCAGCATATTAATATTCCTGGTGATTTTAGTGAACGAATTTCCTGATGTTGCTGCCGATGCCGCGGTCAACAAGCGGACACTTGTAGTCCGTTTTGGCGTGCCAGCCTGCGTCTGGATTTATAGGATAGCGGTGATTGCAAGCTACATTGTTGCTGCTACAATGCTTACTTATCGAGTGACATTTCTTGCAGGTTTGTTTTATTTATTTACGCTGCCGGTCGTAGTCTTAGCGATAAAACTTGCCGACAAAAAGGACTTATCCAAGCCAGGCCGATACCGTGCCAGCCAGATTACGGTCCTATTGCACACGATTGGAACATTGTCCCTGACCGTAGGCTTTGTAGTCTTTCAACTAACGAACTAGCAGTCACCGCAGCGGCGACGGCTAAACACTGGGGGAAAATCTTATTTTATCAACTTAACTATTTCGTCGAAGTCGTTTGGTGCCTCTATGGGGGGATTACTGAATTTGCCCTGTTTTTCCTTGTGGTAGTTGACCGTCAGATTCGGGTCTTTTAATGGATGTCCCGTCAGCACACAGACGATGCGCTCGTCGCCTGCGATGATACCTTCGGCCCTTAGGTGCTTCAGGCCTGCTATTGTTGCTGCGGAGGCCGGCTCACAGCCTAAGCCGTATTTACCGATAATTGCCTTCGCATCGCAAATCTCTTCGTCGGTAACAGCACGGACAACGCCGTTGCAAATATGAATCGCCCGCAGGCATTTCTTCAAATTGACCGGTCGTGAGATTTCTATAGCTGATGCGCAGGTGTGCGGCGAAAAGTTGCGAGCCGTCAAATCAGCATAGAAACTATCAATGATTGCCTGCTGGACCTTGCCGGCATTCCACGTTAGCTTTTTGTTGTTGACCAGCTCGGTTAAGGTGTCGGCACCGGTGGCATTAATAATCGCCATTCGCGGTATTTGCTTGATGAGTCCGAGCTGCTTTAACTCGGCAAAGGCCTTGCCGAAGGCGCTGGAATTGCCGAGGTTACCGCCGGGGACGATTATCCAGTCCGGCACCTGCCAGCCTAAGCCTTCGATGATACGATACATAATAGTCTTTTGACCTTCGAGACGAAACGGATTTAGCGAGTTAAGAAGATACAGCCCCAGCTTAGCGCAAACATCCTGAACCTGACGCATACAGTCGTCGAAGTCACCACGTATCTGAATCGTTTGTGCGCCGTAATCCATACCCTGGCTCAATTTGCCGAATGCTATTCGGCCTGAGCCGATAAAGACGGTGCACTTTAGATTACAGTGATGAGCATAAAGTGCGACTGATGCAGAAGTGTTGCCGGTCGATGCGCAGGCGCAAGAAGTTGCGCCGACCATCTTAGCGTGGCTGAATGCTGCTGCCATTCCGTTATCTTTAAACGAGCCGGACGGGTTCAGACCTTCATATTGCAGATACAAACACCCGGGCTGCATATCAACGTATTCAGCAACGGCGTCATTTTGCTGCAGAATTGTTTGGCCTTCGCCTATGGTGACTTTGTATTTGTCTTCGCAGAAGTTCAGCAGCTCTCTGAATCGCCAGACGCCGGAGAAATCCAGCGGGTTGTCCCTGTTTGCCCAGCGCCTGGCAAATTCGTTTAACTCGCCGGGCACTTCTGTCTTGTCCCAGTTATAGCGTATATCCAGCAGCTCGCCGCAAGCCGGACACTTAAATAGCGTCTGGCCGCAGTCAAACTCAGCCCCGCAGGCAGGATTAATACATTTTTGATAAGCTGAATCGGTCATTTTCTCGTATCTCGTCGTTAGATTCATGATTCTTGAGCGACAAATTAAGTATCGGCCTTTCTTGTACAGTCCTGCAATTATAAAAGATGAACGAAGCTAACGATACAGAAATTGGGTTTGTTTGGGTTTGTTTTTTTTGGAGTCTGAAGGGTGGTTCATTTTCACAATCCTTTGCAGCAAAGAATTTTGCGTTCATTTTAGACTTAAGGAAATTGGCTTTGTTTTGCATAAAAAGGGATCGATTTGTAGAACATTCTCTACAATTGTAGAACCAGTTATACGTGGATTTTGCCATTCTCTGTCCTCAGTCATCCGTCCTCAGTTTCCTGATTTATACCCATCCTGAATGGAATTTCGGTGTAGATTATTCATGTTTTTATTGGA
>CAZVWH010000087.1:0-11570 GCA_964631175.1 uncultured Pirellulales bacterium
ATTTATGTCCGCAGTTTGGGTGTCACCGGCGTGAATTACCACACGGTACCGCAAAGTAAGCGTCTCGCCCTTGGCCAATTTGAAAGGTTTGTCGTCTTCGAGCCAATTCATCGGTGTCGGCGAAAAGAATCCGTAATCGCGAGTAAACCACTTGCTCGGAAACCAGCGGTTATCCGGATGCTGAAGAATTGCGATGCCTTCTGTTACGCCTTTTCGTGTCCCGTAGTAATTGCACCACGGCGAAGCGACGCCCCATGTTTCTTTCTCACCGCTTTTACCTTCGGCGTTGACCAGTGTGCCGCCGGACTGCACGCTTAGCTGCGGTACAACACGGGCGGAAAATAGCGAATGGTTCGTCTTTTGGATGAGAATATCTGTGAGCGGCTGTAAGCTAATGTCGAAATCAATCGATCGGATGTTTTCATTCGGAGCGGTAATCACTACGCGGCGAATATCAAGGATGATTGGCTCTTTCTCAGGTTGCCGCCAAAGACAGGTATCAACAAAGACAACTCGCCTGCCTTCTGACTCTATTATCTTCGGGCCTTGCGAGACGATTTGACCGTATTTATTTTCTTCCTGCCAGAAATTACCGTCATTAACACGGTCACATCCAAAGAATAGTGAATGATGGTGCGGGTATGGTTGTGATGATTCAGTCGTGACAGATTGGCCCGACACCGGCCCATTTACCGGCCAGAAATAAGGGTATTTCTGCAAAGGGGCAAACTTATAGCATGTAAAAAGCTTGCCGGCAACGTTGATCGTGACCTTATCCTTCTCAAGTTTGGCTACCACTTGCTGTGAATCAACCGTGGCAGAATCACTCACTTTTTTTGCTGTCAAACTATTGCAGCTAACAATCAAAAAGCAAATGGCAGCAAATTTAATCCACCGGCTCATACTTGGTTTTTTGTTCATTACTACACTTTGTAGAAAACACCATAAGTCATTTCGACCGAAGTGGAGAAATCTATTTAAAGTAGATTCCTCGGCTCGCCTTTGGCTCGCTCGGAATGACAGTTTATGGTTTTTTCTCTAAGTCATGGTCAATAATAACTTCATAAGTGCCATGGGCTGCGCGTGGATATGGAAAGCATCCGGTCTGCTTCTGCATCGTTTATGAACTGTTCACGGTCAGGGTCCCATTTCAGCTTTCGGCCTAATCGCATGGAAATATCACCCAGCAGGCATATAGTGCAGGAGCGGTGAGCCACTTCAACGGGGGCTATGGTTTCAGCACGCGACCTGATGCACTCAAAGAAATTCGCTTTGTGGTTGTTGCTCTTATAAAGGTTGATTTCATCTGGTTTAATAGTCGAGTTAAGCAGCGATTTCGGCTCTGCATCAATCCGTCCTCTATTGACATATACCCAGCCTTTTGTCCCCTTAAAGTGAACTCCCTCTCTGCTCTGCTTGTTGCCTTCGCATATAACCTTGACGCCGTTGAAATATGTGTACTCGACACGGAACACGCCGTGCACATTCCAGAGACCATCCTTTGGATAATCAGCTTTACCATCGATTTCCACCGGGCCGGTATATTCTGTGCCCATGGCCCACTGTGCAGTGTCGAGGTGATGGCTGCCCCAGCCGGTTATCATCCCCGCCCCATAATCCTGTATTCGCAGCCAGCCGGGTCGGCTGTAGCCTGACTGTGGATGGACACGTTTCACCGTGTAAGGTGCCCAGGGTGCCGGACCCAGCCACATATCGTAGTCTAAGTTCTCCGGAACATCCATCGTTGGCTGAGGCGTGGTGCCTGGATCAATGCCAAAGGTTGTTGTTACTGTTTCTATATCGCCGATTCGCCCGTTGCGAACGAGCTCGCAGGCAAACCGAAATCGCTGATCCGAACGTTGCTGACAACCGACCAGAAAAATGTTTCCGAAACGACGAACAGTATCGGATACCAGCCGTCCCTCCTTGATGGTCAGGCTCAGTGGCTTTTGCAGAAAGATGTCCTTGCCGGCCCTTGCGGCGGCTAACGTCGGCAGCGCATGCCAGTGGTCGGGTGTGCATATCAGTACCGCGTCGATATCATCTCGTGCGATCAGCTCTCTGAAATCTTTGTACGCTTTGCAGCCTTTATAAGCTCCACTCGCGCTCTGCGAGGCGTAGTGTTTTTCGACCAATTCCTGGGCGTGCTTGGCCCTTTTGGAATCCACATCACATACGGCGATTACCTGAGCTTGTCTAAATCCCAGCACTTCCCTCATATCTCCGAGGCCCATACGTCCGACACCGATACAGCCTACCGTGATGCGATTACTTGGTGAATCCGCACCAAACACCGAGTTTGGAATCATTATCGGCGCGGCCAAAGCTGCACCTGCACCTACAATTACCGAGCTTTTTAGAAACTGCCGGCGGGAAATTGTGTTCGTCTTTTTTGACCTTTGGATTCTCAATTCACTCACCTGCCTTTCTTTCCGCAGAACCTAAGATTTAAGTCTGCTCTTTTCTTGCTTTGCAATTTTACCATAGGCAAACCGAATTCACAACACGAATTTTCTTGCGTACAAAGAACATTTGCTTTATTCTAATTGTTGAATAAAAGCCGGTATTCTATATTTTGAATCCCATATTCTTAAAAAGGATATTTCTGTTATGGAAAAGCAAACGAGAAGACAATTTTTGCAGGTAGCTGGTATAACAGCAGCAGCTTCATTGACCAAATCGACCGATTCATTGGCCCAAGGCCAAGAATCCAGCGCATCAGAAGGCAAGTCCCTTAACCTGGGCTTAGCGTCATATACCCTCAGAAAGTTCAGCTTAGATAGGACTTTAGAAGAAACGGCTCGGCTTGGACTGAAATACATCGCCCTGAAAAGTTATCATCTGCCGTTAGAGAGCACGCGGGCCGAGTGCGAAAAAGTGGCGGAAAAAGTAAAAAAGGCAGGTATAGAGCTGTACGGCGGCGGAGTGATTTATATGAGAAACGAGGCAGAGGTGCATCGGGCTTTTGATTATGCCAAAGCTGCAGGGATGCAGGTCATTATCGGCGCACCTGAGCATGAGCTTCTGCCGTTAGTCAACAAAAAGGTGCAGGAATATGATATTAAGTTAGCCATTCACAATCATGGGCCGGGGGACAAAAGTTATCCGACCCCTGCCAGTGCTTATGAGAGAATAAAGGATTTAGACAAGCGCATTGGACTTTGCAATGACATCGGTCATACTATGCGGGCGGGAACTGACCCGGCTGAATCAGTCGAGAGATTCGCAGACCGGCTATTGGATATGCACATAAAGGACATATCAGAAGCAACGAGGAAAGGACACACAGTGGAAATTGGTCGCGGAGTAATTGGTATTCCAAAGGTCGTAAAGACGCTTCTAAAAATCGAATATAAAGGCGTGGCGTCGTTTGAATACGAAAAGGATGAAGACGACCCATTTGTAGGATTGGCCGAGTCGGTCGGTTACGTCAAGGGCGTGCTGGCCGCTGTTTCGTAAGTCACGTCCCTGACATACCGCGATTGGCTTGTACAAATCAAATATTTCTTGAGCGCAACACCTTCCTTCTGGTCGGCGAAAATGCCCGTGTTCTTGGAATCGACGGATGACTTAAATAATCTCTATAAGCTCGATATCGAAAATCAGATCTTCCCCAGCCAAAATATGGTTGGCATCTATGGTCACATCCGATTCAGAGATCTCAGTAACCGTGACTGCGACTGATCGACCAGCCACGTTTGTAGTGTTTAGTCTTTGACCGACCTTCGGCTCCAAGTCTGCCGGAAATATGCTTCGTTCAACGGTACGCACCAATTCCTTGCGGTATGGTCCGAACGCTTCATCCGCCGGAATTTTGATTGTCTTGGATTCCCCTGGCTGCATCCCGATTATAGCTTGCTCAAAGGCTGGGATTACCCTATTGTCCCCGATAACTACTCGAAGAGGATCACGGTTACCGGAGGCATCAAACACACTACCATCATCTAATTTGCCTGTGTAGCGTACCTTCACGGTATCACCGGATTCTGCCTGTGTCATAGTGTTTCCTTTCATTTTCTAATTATGCCGAAATAGAAAGGTTATCACAGAGACCTTCTCTGCTTTGCAAAGCATGTGCGGGCTAAGTGAATCCATCGTCTATGGTGGGGTTCTGTTTCTCTGAAACTGTACGAAAACCGCGTTTTTTTATTAGTAGCGACGACCACCGCCACGACCGCCTCCACCTCCGCCTCTACGTTCTTGTCTGGGCCGGGCCTCATCGACCTTTAGAGCCTGACCCTTCACATTCTTGCCATTAACACCGGCAATGGCAGAGATGGCATCTTTTCTGGAGGGCATATCTACAAATCCGAATCCACGCGACTCGCCGCTGAACCTGTCCTTCATCACGTTGACAGTTTCCACCTGGCCGAAAGCTTCGAAAACCTGACGAAGATCGTCTTCTGTGACATCACCTGCAAGATTACCTACATAAATATTCATTTTGTTCTCCCTTAGACACTTAAGTAATATTATTTGCCAATATTAACTACCTGTGGACATAGAATTTCTCGTGACGGCTGCATTTGCTCGGTGGAATCGGTCGAAATCAATTCTTGAACTAATTGCTGAATAAGCGTTTTTACCGAAACAATTTCTTTACATCTGTAAGCATTCGAACCGGCAATTCTTAGGGTGGGAATATTCTTAACTTACACAAACTATCCTTCTAAAAGATGTTGTTAAAATAAGGGAAATGATGACAGTGATGAGTCTCGGAGCGAAAATCACTTAGCGTTGATTTGCTACTTCATCGCTTGGTTAACGTAATCATTTCACTTTATCTTTCCAGCATTATATTGGAATTATCGGCTAAGCACGACAAATATTTGATTTTTTTCAAAATTAGTTCTGGATAGCTTTCTTCTCTAAATTGGCTGTTGTGAATTCCGCAATGCCGCAAGGCATCTTGACGATAAATTGCGGGTCTAAATATAGATTTTATTTAGCCCCCAAATCCTTTGATCCGGCTCAGGACGGACTTATTTGAGGATTTCAATAAGATTACTTGCACTTCAGGCCGACCTCATCCGAGAGTTTTCTGACCGCAGCGATCGCTTTTGAAAAAAGCTCGGGCCCGGTGTCACCACCAAACTGACCACCGGCCTTTAAGTGCGGCTCCATTGTAAGGCAGCCGTCATAATTCATTGCAGCTAACTCGGTTAGCAGCTTTTTTATCTGCCCGTGGCCTTTGCCCGGTATGCTGCCAACATCTTTTGAGCCGAGCTTCCAATCTTTGATATGAATATGTACAACATAAGGCTTCATTAAAGTAAAACAGCTCTCGACATTATTGGTAATCTTCTGTCCCCAGACGAAATTGCCCGGGTCATAAACCAGCCGAAGCTTCGGCGAATCGACTGATTTGACAAGGTCCACACAGTTCTCGGCGCTATATCCGTAAATACCAGTTTCGTTTTCATGGACCATAACAACGTCAGTATTTTCTATTATTTTAACTTTGGCAGCCATACGCTCCATCACCTGGTCGCGGCAGTCGTCGATTGTTTTGCCTTTAGGGGCATAATAACTAAACATACGGACGTATGGCGTTTCAAAAAACTGAGCTAATTCGACCGCGTGTTTAAATTTTTCTAAATGTGGCTCGAAAGGCTCATCGAGCCTTACTTTACCTATAGGCGAGCCGATCGCGCTTACCTTTAGGCCGTAATCCTGTATCATTTTTTTCGCGTCTTTTAGCTCACCTTTGGTCAGGTCCATAATATTCTTTTTGTTTATAAAGCGAGGCTCAATATAACCTATGTGCTCTTTAGCAAGGAACTTGACCTGCTCCAGAAAGTCGGTGGTTACCTCATCAGCAAAAGCACTCAATTTCACCATTTTTGGTCCCCTAAAGAAACTCTCAATTCTGCAATAATTTGCTCAACATCGGTATTCATTTATTCTGAAATTTAACAAAAAGTTGACCCCGTTAGAAATCTCCCCTTTTTCAGCTTTATTCCCCCTATAAAATTTCTAACGGTGTTGACATTGACAGATTTACAACTTAAATTGGATTGTTGCTATTTACCGGATAGTTGTCAACCCAGACTTTGAAAGGATAAGGCATGAAACTCAATAGAAAGCTGAAGATGGGAATGGTTGGTGGAGGGCCGGGGGCTTTCATTGGTGATGTACACCGTAAGGCCTCTCGTATAGACGGTGGTATCGAGTTAGTAGCCGGGGCATTCGACATCAACCCGCGCAAATCCAAGCAGATGGGACAAGAGCTTCTGCTCAATTCCAAACGTGTATATGGCAACTACAAGCAAATGATCGAGCGAGAGCTTAAGTTGCCGGAGGGTGAAAGGATCGATTTTGTCTCGATTACTACACCGAACAACTGGCATTTTCCTATCGCTAAAGATTTTCTCAATGCGGGCTTTCATGTGATGTGTGAAAAACCGATGACGTTCAATGTCAAAGAGGCGAAGGAGCTGCGAACTCTCGTCAGGAAATCCCGCAAAGTGTTTGGATTGATGCACAACTACACCGGCTATCCAATGGTCAAATTAGCTCGGAATTTGGCGCGAGGTGGTGAATTAGGTAAGATTCGCAAAATCATAGTGCAGTATCCGCAAGGCTGGTTGTCCACAGCTCTGGAGAAAGCTGGCAGTATGCAAGCGGCCTGGCGAACCGATCCCAAACAGAGCGGCGGTGCCGGGTGTATGGGTGACATCGGCACACACGCAGAAAACCTCTCCGAATATATCACAGGGCTAAAGATTACTTATCTCTGTGCAGACCTAACGATTTTTGTCAAGGGACGAAAGCTCGACGATGACGGCAATGTCCTATTGCGTTTCAACAATGGTGCCAGAGGTGTTCTGCACGCCAGCCAGGTTTCAATCGGCGAAGAGAACAACCTGGCTATCTGGATATACGGCGAAGAAAAAAGCCTCGAATGGCATCAGGAGCATCCCAACTATCTGTATGTAAAAGTGCCGGATGGGCCTCTGCAGGTTTGGCGCCGTGGAAACGATTACGTGGGAGCGAAAAGCCCTGCGGCAGGTCGTGCTACTCGACTGCCGTTTGGTCATCCCGAGGCTTTCTTCGAGGCCTTCGCCAATATTTACCGCAATTTCGCCGATACTGTTCGAGCAAGATTGACCAGGACCAAACCCGATCCGTTGGCACTGGACTTCCCAAATGTTGACGATGGCCTGCGAGGTATGCTGTTTATCGAAACTGTCTTGGCCAGCAGCAAAAGCAAGCAGAAATGGACTCCTTTTAAGAAATGATTAACCCATATAAAACCTGCGGTAAAATTGAAACTACGCAATAAATTGCGTGTTTAGCCCCCAAATTTATTTGGGGGTTCTTAAAATATCGGGTCGAATTTACATGTGAGGGAATATCCATGAGAAGGAAAATTGAAGAAAAAAATAAAAACGTTACAAGAAGAGACTTTATTAAAACATCCACGGCAGTCGGAATGGCGACACTGCTGTCCGGCTCGGGTACAATCTTCGCTCAGAGGCCTAAGAAGTTACGTGTTGCTCTAATCGGCTGTGGCGGTCGTGGAACGGGTGCCTTGGAGAATTGCATGGCCGCAGGAAAATCTGTCGGCATGGAGCTGGAAGTTGTTGCGACCGCCGACTGGTTCAAAAGCAGAGCCGAAGAAGCCGGTAAGCTCTACGGTGTGATGGAATCGCGGTGCTTTGGTGGTGCCGATGGTTACAGAAAGCTTTTGGACACTAATGCAGATGTTGTGTTGATGGCCACGCCGCCGAATTTCCGGCCGGTGCATTTTGGAGCAGCTATCAAAGCGGGAAAACATGTATTCATGGAAAAACCCGTCGCCGTTGATCCACTTGGCGTCCGCAGGCTAATCGAGGCCGGTGAGCTGGCAAAGAAAAAAGGCCTTTCGGTCGTAGCCGGTACCCAGCGCCGTCATCAAACAGTTTACCTCCAGACTCAGTATGCCGTAGCGAACGGTGCAATCGGTAAGATTAGAGGCGGCTGTGTCTGGTGGTGTGGGGCTATACCGTGGATCCACCACCGCAAGAGCGGCCAGAGTGATGCGGACTATATGGTAAACAACTGGGTCAATTTCACTGAAATGTCAGGCGACCATATCATTGAGCAACATGTGCACAACCTGGATGTTGCTAATTGGCTTATTGGCCATCCACCAATCAGAGCTCTCGGTTTCGGCGGGCGCGCCCGACGAAAGACCGGCAACCAATTTGATTTCTTCAGCATCCAATATGATTACGCTGACGACCTGCACATCCATAGCATGTGCCGACAAATCAGTGGCTGCTACAACAGAGTGATGGAACACTTTGTGGGCAGCGAAGGCTCAACCTTCGGTGACGGCAGCAGGATGGATTCGCATAAAAGCATCGATATACCGGACTTTCCTGGGCACGATAATCCGTATGTTCAAGAGCACATCGATTTGCTCAATAGTATTCTTGATGAAAAACCTATTAACGAGGCTCGCAATGTCGCTGAATCTACACTCACGGCAATAATGGGTCGAATATCAGCTTATACCGGTCAGGTAGTTAGATGGTCGGACCTTACTGAGAACAAGGATTCACAGTGGTATAATCTAACTCTAAAACCGACTGCGGAGGATTTTGAGAAAGGCGACGTGGTAGCTCCGCCCGACGATGTCATTGCCATCCCGGGAAACGCATAAGTATAAATTCTGGAATTTGTAGCTTAAGTAAGTTATGGCTTTGCCCATCATTCTGTGGGGTGCAAAGCGCGCCCTATATACTTTTAATCTTCGAGCTCGACGATTTCTGTAAACAGTACCAGGGCTCCGGCTGTCGCTGCATGCGGCTCGGCTGTTCCTACCAGCCCGACTTTTTTGCCTATAAACTTGCTCAAATCTGTTTCTGAGGCCTGACTGGAAGGCTTTGTATAACATATCATTTTGCCCGATTTATCGACAATTCGGAAATGTCCGGTACCGTAAGTCTCAAAAGTTTGAAACCGCCCTATAACTATAAACCTGCCTAAGTCTTCGGTTTTAGCCAATCTTGTGGAACGGGCTTTGTCTATGTCCTGCATAACCTTTTGCAATTGTGCATTTTGAAGCTGTACTTCCTTGGCTACGCGCACAACCAGCTCAAAATCCTCTATTCGTTTAATCACAAACTCCGCATAGCGGGCGGCCTTGCCGGCTTCTTTATTGCTGACAATTTCTTTCAATGACCTTTTTATTTCTGCGTAATTCTGCTGATCTATCGGTTTAGCACGTTCGGATTTGATTTTCTCTTGCAGAGCATAAAATTCTTTGAGCTTCTCAGCTTCAATAGAAATTACAGCGGCAACAGCCGTGTTGGCGTCGGCGGTAGATGTGGTAGGTTCCATAGTCGTGGTCGGCGCCTCTGCAATAACCGGGCTGGCCGGCTTCGTGTATTGGCTGCTCACCCAAAGATAGGCACCACTCGGCGGAGCAATCTTATAATAATCGTCTTTTTCTTCGCCCAATAATTTGACTTTTTGTCCCCGGCTGAGCTTTATCTGCTCAGAGGTAGAATGCATCGGCTCTATGTCATTAGAGCCGGCATAGACACGAACCTCATCACCGGTAACCACAGCAATTGTGGGATTATCAAGGTTAACGCTAACATACTGCATTGAAATCCAAGAGAAGCTACCTGCCGGCGGAACGATGCGGGACCAGCCGAATTGTGTGCTGACCACTTCGACTCTGTCGCCCTTGTAGAGTTTGTCGCAATTATAAAAATTCGTGCCTGGACCGCTGCGAATGTTTACATCATTGCCTGTTATCTCGGCAACGTAGGGTAAAGCAACAGCAGTAACATTGTTGGCGTCACTAACCAGTGAAGATTCATCAGGTGAAATGACTGCCGGCTGGGCAAAGCTGATTGATACCACGATTGTTAAAACAGCGAGAACGAAGGTTTTTTTACCGCTTTGATTTAATGCTTGTTGCACAACATTTTTCGGAAAATCGAATTGAAACTCCATTTTCTGCCTCCCACAAAAATCCGTGAATTGGTAACTGTTTGAATAGTTACTGGTTAAATGCTATATTCAATATTCAGTTACCATTCACCAGTTACCAGTTACCATTCACCAGTTACCAATTACCAGTTACCAGTTACCATCTTTGATGTGAAATTACCATTGTTCTTAGGACTTGTCAAATTTTTATTATCGCAAATATGACTACTATAAGGCTAAAGATGCGATTTAAGCTTGTAGCCGGGCGAGCTCATCTTTGCACATCTTCAGCTGTCCAGGATCGGAGAGCTTTTCAGCGGCTGCCTGCAAATGTTTTACCGCCTTCTGTGACTGATGTAGATAACGTGAGTACAATAAGCCGAGCATCAGCTCCACCTGCTCAGCATATTCGTAATTGCCGTAACGGGCCAAAAACTGTTCGTATGCTTGGGCTGCTTCGGCTGACCTTTCGTTGCTGGCAAGCTGATTGGCAATATCCAATAGATACTGGCGTGGTAGAATCTGGCTGCTGTCGAGCCTCATAAGCTCGAGATAGGCATCGGCTGCAGCCGGTAAATTGCGCTGAGCGATTCGGTTGCCGATAATATTTCGAAGCTCTGTTATCTTGTTTTCATTTCTACTGGTGGATTGAGACTGTTCATGGCTGGTTTTTTCTACTTCTTTTACCTTTATCGGCTTCTTTCCCATTTGGCCCGTAACTGGGTCATAACCGCTCGATACTACATCCCGGAATTGACGCCGTCGATTCCATTGTTTTATCATTGCCCATAGGTCGAAATTGCTGCCTCGAAGCAAGCCGGCTGCCAGTAGTGCCAACGTGGCCGCGATACCGAACGCGTATCCCGCCAGATGGGCGGTGTAGGCAATAGATGCTGGAGCTAAATGAGGCTCGAAGATATTATCCCAAATGACCAGCTTAAAGACGATAAAGTATAATGCCGGCACTTCTATCGTTCCTATGAAGAAGAACCAATATAGGACAGTTATCAGGGTCTGGGGGAATAACACCAGGTAAGCACCGGTAACAGCGGCAACGGCACCGCTGGCCCCCAGAGTCGGTATCTGCGAGGAAGAATGGACAACCGTATGGCCTATGCCGCTAAAAATCGCACCAACCAAAAAGAAGAATAAATATCCAAGATGTCCGATCTTGTCATTGACGTTATTGCCGAAAATATACAGAAAGAACATATTGCCGGTAATGTGCAAAAAGCCCCCATGCAGGAACGCATAGCTTGCAAACTGCCATAAACGCGGCTGGGCAGGTGTGAGCATAAATTGCTTCGCCCAGTCGTGAACCGGTACGGTTACAACTTGACTACCCCATATTTCACGGTGGGAACCGTATGTTAAAAAGAAGACAATTACATTGACAATTATCAAGGCGTAATTTGCATAGGGCGTCCGTCTTGGCAAAATACTTGTACGAATAGGTAAAAGCATTGTATAATCAATTTAAATAAAAGGAACATCACATTTAATCAATTCAGAAGTTTATTGTAATAGTAAGTCGTTTCGAGAACAAGATATAAAAAAAGGACGGCTGTTGCCGTCCTATGCTAAAAAATCGTACAAAAATTTTTCTCCCCTTCGGAAGACCTCCAGGGCCGACATGGTTA
>CAZVWH010000088.1:0-11517 GCA_964631175.1 uncultured Pirellulales bacterium
CCAATAAAAACATGAATAATCTACACCGAAATTCCATTCAGGATGGGTATAACTATCTCATCTACAGCAGGTGGATCTGTAACAAAACCTGGTGAAGGACCTTACCAGTACGATAAGTACAATGGCTGCAATTCTGTTCCTGTAACAGCCACAGCGGATACCAACTACCACTTTACAGGTTGGACTGGCACAGCAGTTGATGCAGGCAAGGTCGATAATCCATCTTTGGCCAGTACGAATGTCACAGTGGATTCAGACTATACGCTGGTGGCCAACTTTGCTATTGACCAGCATACGCTGACGATTTCATCTACGGCAGACGGCTCTGTAACGACGCCTGGTGAAGGACCATACCAGTACGATTACGGTAGTTCTGTTCCTGTCACAGCCACAGCGCAAGCTCATTACCACTTTACAGGCTGGACGGGCACAGCCGTAGATGCGGGCAAGGTGGCTAATCCCTCCTCTGCAAACACGAATGTTACAGTGGATGCAGACTATACGCTGGTGGCCAACTTTGCTATTGACCAGCATACGCTGACGATTTCATCTACGGCAGGCGGCTCTGTAACGACACCTGGTGAAGGACCATACCAGTACGATTATGGAACGGTAGTATCGATTTTAGCGACGCCTGCTGCTCATTACCACTTTACAGGTTGGACAGGCACAGCGGTGGATGCAGGCAAGGTTGATAATCTATCTTTAGCCAGCACAAGTGTTACAGTGGATGCAGACTACACGCTGCAAGCAAACTTTGCTATTGACCAGCATACGCTGACGATCTCATCTATGGCAGACGGTTCTGTCACGACACCCGGCGAAGGACCATACCAGTACGATCACGGCAGCTCTGTTCCTGTAACAGCCACAGCGGATACCAATTATCACTTTACAGGTTGGACGGGTACAGCAGTGGATGCAGGCATGGTCGACGATCCGAGTTTAGCCAGCACAAATGTCACAGTGGATGCAGACTATACGCTGGTGGCAAACTTTGCTATCGACCAGCATACTCTGACCCTATCATCCACTTCAGGCGGTTCAGTAATTGTACCTGGTGAGATCCCATACCAGTATAATCATGGAACTGGAGTATGGATTTTTGCAAAAGCTGAAGCCAATTATCACTTTGTCAATTGGACCGGAACAGCGGTAGATGCAGACAAGGTAGTAGATCCAAGTTCTGCCAGTACTACAGTTACCGTAGATGCAGATTACACCTTGAGAGCAGTATTTATGGCACGACGGACGATAATCTATGTTGATATTGATGCGACCGGTGCAAATGACGGCTCATCATGGCTGAGTGCTTACAATTATCTTCAGGATGCACTGGCCGATGCTAATTCTGTGGAAAAGCCGATAGAAATCCGAGTCGGTCAGGGAATCTACAAACCCGATAAATACACGTTGCATCCGGAGATAGCTGGAGACCGGCAAGCCACATTTCGACTGATTAACGACGTCACCATCGAAGGTGGCTACGCTGGCTTTGGTGAGGCGGATCCCAATGCCCGCGATATTGAGCTATACGAAACCATCCTGAGCGGTGACCTGGACGAGGAAGATGCATTAGTTACTAACCCTGGGAATTTGCTGGACAACATACCTAATGCTCATAATAGCTACCATGTCGTTATAGGTAGCGGGACCGATGAAACCGCTGTTCTCGATGGATTCACCATTGTCGGTGGTAATGCCAATGGGTCTGGTATTAATAATGAAGGCGGAGGGATGTACAACGATAGTGGTAGCCCCATATTAATGAACTGCATATTTGTTGTAAACTCTGCGGAGTATGGTGGTGGGTTGGCGAATTCTTCCGATTCCAATCCAACTCTGATAAATTGTATTTTCTTCAATAACTCGGCAGGAAAAATGGGCGGAGGTGTTTATGAGGGATCAGGCAGTGGCTCTACGTTAGTCAACTGCTTGGTAAGTAACAACTATGCTCCTTATGGCGGAGGAATGTACAGTAGCGACAGCAACACAACATTGGCCAACTGCACTTTTGCCTGGAACTTAGCCCAGTCTGGTGGTGGAGTCGACATTATTTCAGGTAATATAGTTGCTACCAACTGTATTTTCTGGGGCAATAGTGACACTGATGGCAGAGATGAATCAGCCCAGATTTATATTGATGGAGGAGTGGTACCTGCCATTGATTGCTGTTGTATCGAGGGATGGACAAGCACCTTGGGTGGTGTAGGCGATATTAGTGGTGACCCGATGTTTATAGATGCCGACGGACCCGATAATATTGTTGGCACCGAAGACGATGACTTGCGGCTATCGGCGGGTTCGCTGTGCATAGACGCCGGCGACAACATCGTTGTTGCCCTTGATACTTCCGATCTCGATGGTGACGGCGATATGTCTGAGCGAATCCCGTTTGACCTTGATGGCAATTTGCGTTTTGTTGATGATCCCTTTTCAGATAATTGTGGTTTTCCTGATCCTCCGGAATACCTGGAGATAGTTGACATGGGAGCTTATGAGTTCACACCATGACCCTTTGAATTATTTTAAACGGGTGATTTCGGCAAACCTCCGGTAAGGCTCCACTTTCACGCGGCTAACAGCAGTGTCAGGGTCATGTATATTGCAACGCTTATGGAGTCGTTTGCAGTTGTCACTAATGGGCCGGAGCTTATGGCCGGGTCGATGCCGATTCGGCGGAATAAAAACGGCAAAAATAAGCCAAG
The DNA here is from genome assembly GCA_964631175.1 of uncultured Pirellulales bacterium. Classification (GTDB taxonomy): domain Bacteria; phylum Planctomycetota; class Phycisphaerae; order Sedimentisphaerales; family Anaerobacaceae; genus CAZVWH01. The sequence continues at coordinate 2,709 of CAZVWH010000088.1, forward strand.
TGTCGTAGCTACCATAATTGCCGTGAACATTGCAGTGCCAAACGCAAATACCAATCGAGCAGGTTCCATTGCTTCAATCGGTCCCTTCGAGCTAAGCAGGACTCTACATGCCAATCCACCTAAGATGCCGCAGCTAAGAGCTACCAATAGCGCGATTCGCGCTTCTCTTGTAAAAACCTGGCTTAGTCTTAACGCTGCGAGGTGTCCCGTAGCCAAGCCGCTGACGACAATTGCTGAGGTCTGCAGGCCTGCGTTTCCGCTGATAGCAGCAATCATGGGGACAAAAGCAATAGCAGCAGCGTAAATCGGCCCTAAATCTTCAAGGTCGAATTTTTTGTGAAAGAGCATTAAAACCATTGCGGTTATGCCTGTGCCAATCAAACACGGCAGTAGCCAAGTCATTCTAACTCGGGCGGCATGTAAAGCAGAAAATCTGTCCAGCTCATCGGGATCCGTACCCGCCATCGCATATAAGTCCTCTACCGCTTCTTCTTCTGCAACCTCGATGACTCGGTCGGCGGTGATTCGGCCAACGAGTTTATGGTACCGATCCAGAACCGGCACGACAATCAGATCGTTTTTACGGAATATGTTTCGAACTTCTTCCTGGTCGGTGTCGGTAGTAACATAGATGGTATCGGGATCTATTAGGTCGGATATTTTTGTGTTTTCGCGCGAAGTGACCAGCAGCCGGATACGAACATCACCGAGAAATCTCCCTCGCTTATCTACGACATAAACCGAATAGAAGTCTTCGTCAATCTCGGCGGCTCTGATTTTGTTGATGGCTTCCGCTACTGTGGCATCCTCTGGAACACTTATTACTAACGGGTCCATAATGCCGCCGGCCGAATCTTCGGAGTAAATCATCAGCCTTCTAATCTCAATTGTGTCGGCTGGTGCTAAACTATTGAGCACTTTTTCGCGTATATCATCTGGCAGCTCAGCGAGTAAGTCGGCAGCATCATCATGGCCAAGTTCGGAAACGAGAGCGTTTACTTCATCATTTTCAAGTAGATGGAACAGTTCCGCTCGGGTTGCTTCATCAACCTTTTCCAGAACTTCAGCCGAAGTTGGCTTGTCCAAAATATCGAAGATAGTACGCCTTTGCTCGTTATCCAGAAGCTCTACGACTTCAGCTATATTGCTGCTTCGCCGGTCACTGAGCAGTGCACGCAGAGCCTTTATATCTTTGGATTCAAGTAAAGGCTCTATCTGTCGTACTAATTGTTTTTGTTCATCCGACATAGAATTTCCTGTACTCGAGCTAATTATTAAACTCATCCACCAGCTACATAAAATAACCAAATTTCTTTTATCAAGCAATATTTTTATGTTTTTACTTACGGCTGTTGTATCAGTGTTTTGTTGAATAACTTGCTGTGACGACCAGCACTTTGCTGAATTCAATGTCACGGTATGTCACAATACATTTATCGTTAGGAGAATTGCAAAATTAAAAGGACAATATGTCTAACCATGTTTTTTATGGCTGTCCTGTCTGCTCAGGCTTTGTCGGAAAATCCCGTATGCTTCTCCGTTCCGAACCCAATGTGCTGTGTAGATGTCAGTGATGTGGGTAGTTATTCCACGCCGACTGACAGCTCAGCCTCAATCGCATCAACCAGGGCTTGATGTCTTCCCTAAGAAGATGGTGAGTCCTGCTGTGTCATAGCACTTATGGTTGTGAATTCTCTTACAAAAGATACACACCGGTGAGGCTGGTGAGACGATTTAGCCTGCCAGTGGAAAAACAGCAGCTATGAAGAAAAGAAGAAATGTTGTTTGAAAGAATTACGCTGCTATAAACATCAATAAGGCTGGATTAGGTGGCTTTTTGATTATTCCAAAGCAGCACCTGCAGGCGCTGGCAAAATGCCAAGCCGGTGCGTTTGCACAATTCAGCAACCATCGGCGATTTAGCTAAAAACTGCTCTCTTGTAGCTGCCTGCGGCATCAGCATTACCTTTTCCGAATCGACGTTTCCTATGTCCTCGATCGTCTGTTGAATTTCTGACAAATCGTCTTGTGAATCTACCACGAACTTAAGTTGATAATTATAATTATCAATCGACGCTCTCAGGACGGCTATATCCAATCTCGAATCCTCGTGAATCGCAGCAAGTTCTGTATCAACCGGCGTAGAGTTGCTCAATTTCGGGCTTATGCTCATCAGATCACAGGCTAAATCCTGTATAAATGCAATGCCGGCAGTTTCGATAGTTATGTGTTTTTTAAAGGCTTTTAGCTTTTGCACTAATAGCGGCAATTCTGAATTTATCATTGGCTCGCCGCCGGTTATTACCACGAATTTGCAGGGCCACTTTTGGACAGACTGGATGATTTTATTAATGCTGTAATGAGCTCCTGCGGCCTGGTCCCACGCGTATTTTGTATCGCACCATCGGCAGCGCAGTGGACAACCAGCCAGACGCACGAATACGCTGGGGACACCAGCTAAAAATCCTTCGCCCTGCAAAGAGTAAAATATCTCACTTATTCTCATTTTGGAAATTCGGAATTCCTTGTTCGATATTCATTATTTTTTTACATATTCAACCGGGTCTTTCAGCCCTGCTTCGGCAAAGCCTTTTAATCTTAATCTGCAGGAATCGCATCGGCCGCAGCTTCTTCCCTGCTCATCCGGGTCGTAACAGCTATGCGTCAGGGAATAATCTACGCCGAGCTTGGTTCCGGCCAGAATGATTTCGCCTTTAGTCATATTGATAATCGGAGTATGAATACAGTATCGTTCTGGGCCACTAACTGCGGCTGCGGTGGCGAGGTTAGCGGTTTTCTCAAAAGCCGAGATAAACTCCGCCCGGCAGTCAGGATAGCCGCTATAATCGGTTTGGTTGACACCGATGAAGATGTCGAACGCATCCAGCACTTCAGTCCAGGCAAGCGCATAACTCAAAAATATAGTATTTCGCGCAGGCACATAAGTCGAGGGAATTTGGGCAATGTTGCCTAATACATCACGATTCTTTGGTACCTCAATAGACGGATCTGTTAAGGCTGAACCACCGAAACAGGCTAAATCGATCTCAATGATGCGGTGCTCAATAACTTCTAAAGATTCAGCGATTTTTTTTGCAGCCTCGACTTCTCGTTTATGCCGTTGCCCATAGTTGAAAGTTAAGGCATAGCATCGGAAACCTTCGCTACGGGCGATGGCTAAAGTTGTAGCTGAATCCAGCCCTCCGCTTAGTAGGACAACTGCTTTCTTTTCAGCCACCTGTATTACCTATATCGTTTATCGTTGTGTAGTCCGCCGCAGGCGGATTACTCTGAGAGTATTTCGATGCCATTAATTTCAGGATTTTCAATGTTGAATGTAAAGTCGATGACCAGCTCTTTATTGGTCACGGCTACATTTTTGAACTCTTTAACAATCGGCTTTTTCCAGTCGCCGGTCTCTTTGTACGGATCAAAGTCTTTAAGGACAGTTTTTTCGTTAATACTGACGGAGAAAACCCGTTGTTCTTCGCCGGTGATTCCTTCATAAGTCTCGGCGAAGTGCAGTCGCACTGTATAGTTACCATTGGGCAAGGTAAATTTGTAAGCCGACATACTATATCGCTCTGTCTCGTAGATCTTCGGCGAATCGGTGCCGGTGATACTCAGGTCACCACGGTCAACGGTCATGCCATCGATTGCGCCCCATTCTGTGCCTTCTTCCAGATATTGGTCAGGCAGCCATACGTTGCCTGCCTTATCGGTATAAGGTTCGTAGGCAGCGCAGTTAACACGCAAAGTGAATTTATGGCCTTTGGCTTGCTGGTCCCCACCCGGAATAGTACAACCCGACAGTGCTAAGAGCACTACAACAACCATAAAACCTGCAAAAACAACTAATCTTTTCGTCATCTTCTAATTCCTTTCAAACCGGTAACACTCCATGATAAAATTTATTGATATCCACTTTATTCAGCTCAATAACGCAGTTGTTGGAACGATAAATATAACTGAGCTTTCGCCTCGATGCAACATTTTAAATGGCTTTTACACACACTTTTTAGTCTGAGCGGATTTTTGTAGTTTCCTATATTGATTATTGCTTGTCTTAAGAAGGCAGCACTATTATATTGTTTTCATAATAACTTTTATAAAAGCGGTTAAACAATCATGAGCGAACGTCCGGAAGTAGAACTATTCAAAAATCCGCATCCTGAGCGCGATTATGACATAAAAATCAGGTGTCCTGAGTTTACGAGCGTTTGTCCTCGAACGGGTCAGCCGGACTTCGGAGAAATTGTTATTGAATACTGCCCTGATAAATCGTGCATCGAGCTAAAGAGCCTGAAGTTCTATATACATAGCTACCGTAATAAAGGAATTTTCTACGAGACATTGACGAATGACATACTGGATGATTTATACAGTGCATGCAAACCACGCTGGATGAAGGTTACCTCTCGGTTCAGACCTCGTGGCGGGATAACTACCGAGGTAGTTGCTGAATGTAAAGCCGATAAATAAAATCATTTCCCCAGAGGTGACAAGATGACGATCACGTTTCATTGTAGTCATTGTAACAAAAAGGTGGAAGCACAGGATAATGCTGCCGGCAAATGGGCGAAATGTCCGGCTTGCCACAACAAAATATATATTCCGAGCCTAAAAGCCGATGAAGACTTGAAACTTGCTCCGATAGACGAAAGCGAGGAAGAAAGAAAAAAGCGGCTCATGGACGAAACACATCAGCTTACCCATGACATATTACAGGAAAGAGAAATCCCGGAGGCCGAACCTGGTCGGGGTTGGTCGGCACCTGAAATAAGCGATAAGGGACTAACGAAAAACATAATTGTTTATCTGCGGCAAATGGCCAATGGCGAATTGGACGAGGCTCAGAAAACCGCAGACTCAATAGCCCCTCATGGCTCTGTCGCAATAAAGATTCTCGACAAAATTGCCTTTAGCGACATGCCTGAGCCGGAATTGGCTGATATACCTCCACAGGTGCTCTCGGGACTAATAAAAAATCTAAGGACAAGAATTAGCTAACTCCAGCGGAAAAATCTTTATAAGCATACCCACAAGTCCTAAAAAACAATCCCTTTTCGCAAACTTAATGCGATTTTCTCAGCCGCGCGGAAAATAGCAAGTTAAACAGGCTCCTCCGGTTTTGCTTAGGTAGGTGTTTTTCTTATATTTTATATGGAAACGGTAAACATAGCTTAATCTAACTTTGCATTAAAACTTGGAGGGAAGCTTAGTATGGCCAATGAGACAACGGTTGTTCATGTTACCCATGAAACGGTCGGTAAAATAGGTGGAATAGGCGCCGTTCTGCAAGGACTTTTCACGTGCAAATCATACCTTAACGCAGTTGACAGGTCAATCATCATCGGCCCATTGTTCACTACCGAAGGTTCTATATTAGATCGGCTTGGTGAGAATAGCGAAGTGCTCTATTCCTCTATTGATGGACTTATCAATCCAGGATATGCCCCAGCTTTTCGCAAGCTCGAAAGTTTTTACAATACAGGTATTGTCTATGGCAGACGAACATTTATTGACGAGCAGACAGGCATAAAAAGCTCGCCCGAAGTGTTTCTGATCGATGTCAGACATATCAACAAGGGAATCCTTAACGAATTCAAAAAACGCCTGTATGAGGAATTCGGCATTCGGAGTCATTTGTATGAACACCTCTGGGAGTATGAACAGTATGTCAGGCTGGCGCCAGTGGCAATTGCTGCGCTGAAAGTACTGGACGCAGCTAAAAAATCTACGGTTATTGTTGCTCATGAATTTATGGGAATGCCCACGGCATTGGCAGCTATTCTTGAGCCTTACTGCGATTTTAAAACGGTTTTTTATGCACACGAAGTAGCCACGGTGCGCCGTATTGTCGAAAATCATCCCGCCCACGATACGATGTTCTATAATGTAATCAGACAGGCACACAGAGACAAACTCTACGTTAATGAAGTTTTCGACGACCAGAGCTCATTCTTTAAACACGCCCTTGTAGAAGCTGCAAAATATTGTAACCAAATATTTGCAGTAGGTAATTACGTGGTGGATGAATTGCTGTTTCTTGCACCAGAATTTGAAACTGCCGATATCAATATTGTTTATAACGGTGTACCTGCGCAGCAAATAAGCGTAGCTGAAAAGCTGGTTTCAAAGGAAAAACTACAACAATATTGTGAAAATTTGCTCAATTTTAAGCCGGATTACATCTTCACCCACGTTACAAGGCTGATACGCAGCAAAGGGCTGTGGCGTGATTTAAGCGTGCTCCAGAGTGTGGACAAGCAGTTCCAAGCTCAGGGTAAAACAGCGGTGTTTTTTTTGTTATCAACCGAGGTGACACAGAGGCCCAGCCATGATATCTATAATATGGAGTCAGCATATAACTGGCCTGTCGCTCACCGTGAGGGCTGGCCGGATTTGTCCGGTGGAGAGGCGGACTTCTATACAAAAGTGCAGCAATTCAATGCGCAAAGTCGCAATATTAAGGTCATCTTTATCAACCAATTCGGATTTTACAGAAAAAGTTGTGGCAACAGAATGCCGGAAGATATGGAATTCATGGATATTCGAAAGGGAACCGATTTGGAATTCGGCCAAAGTATCTACGAACCTTTTGGAATATCCCAGCTCGAGCCTTTGACTTTCGGTGGGATATGCGTATTCAGTAGCATTTGTGGATGTGTGGGATTGGTGCAGGACGTGGCCGGCCCAGACTTCGGCGAGCTCAGTCGAGCCGCTGAAGACGTAAAAAACATTATTGTTGCGGACTACACCAATCTTTCGGCTACGCTCAAGACAAGTTTAGATGATTTTGTCTTTGGCAGTGGTAAGACTGCGGATATTAGGTTCGACTATGAGGATATCGAAGATTTGCTGCAAATCGACAGGTCGGTACGAGAGCAAATAGAAGCAAACATAGGTGAAAAGGTTGCGCAGAAGATAATACAGCGCCTGCCGAAAAGTGAATCTGAGATTGACAGCATGATCCGAACCGGTTACGAGCTCGCAAAAAATATGAGCTGGGATGTAGTAGTGAAAAACTATCTGCTGAGCAATTTGAAAAAGATACCAGGCAAAGTTCGCACCTCATAAGTTGTCACTCATTTTGTCTTTATGGCAGCGCAACACCGCTAAATCGTGTTCCGTCGAGTGATATAAATGAAGTTATTATTTTATTACCACCGTAGATAGATATTTAACTCTGCCGAATATTGAAACTCCGACAACAAATCAGATGAGGACAAGGCAATCTCTCAATTGGCTGTGATTATCATTTAAGGTCCTAAACATGTAAAAAGAGCCTAAAAGGCATATTTATCTTCACAATCCTACTTTATCATCTGCCAATCACAAGTTTTCAGCCTTAAAATCCCATCTGTCTTATAAAATACGCCCCTTAAAAATATTGTAAGCGTTCACGGGAAAACCGCATTTTTGTCATTGCGAGCGAAGCGAAGCAATCTAAAATCGTACGTTTTTGAGATTGCTTCGGCCTAAAGGCCTCGCAATGACACAAAAACGCCTTATTTTCTGCGTGAACGGTTACAAAATATTTATATTTTAGCTTGAAATGGTATTAAAGGACGCGTATAATAAGCTTTGTAGAATCAGGTGATAAAAGTGCGCAGAAAATTGGCCATTGCACGATTGGAGGATGGTAAAATTCGCGTGCAATACGAGAAAAATCAGTTAATCTCTGTGCAAAGGTGGGGCTTTACATTAGTTGAGCTTCTGTTAGTAATATCCATCATTTCTTTAACCATGGCTGTTATGGTGCCGTCATTAGGACGTGTGCGACGTCAGGCCCGTGCGTTATTGAGCATGAACAATCAAAAGCAGATCGCATCCGCCGTGAATTTCTTTGCACTGGATAACAATGAGCGATACCCTCCATCAGTTGCAACTGTAGGATTCGATAATAACTGGAACTGGTCAGACCCAACCAAGCTGACCGGCAACAGACACCGCAGCCCAGGCTTACATAGAGCTATGAGCGAATACTTGCTAAACTATATAGACGATGCAAGCACAATGTATTGCCCAAATGCGCCGCAGAAATACAAGTATCTGCAGCAGGCTTGGCAGGCCGGTGACGATTGGGATAATCCTGACACCTCTGTTCCAACCGATCCGGTTGGGGGAACATATTGTTTCTATTGGAGCTACAAAGGGTATCTTGGTGGACGCAGGGTTATATTCAGAGGACCGCAAGGTCCGGCAAGCGGGGCAAGGAGATACAGTAAGTTGCTTGTAAGCGACTATTTTGGCTATGATCACTGGAGAAGTCCCGTCTCATACAGTAGCTGCGAACCATTCAGCGGAGCTAACATTACTCCCGAAACATGGCTTCTTTCAGCTTTTTGGTCCCGCAGCAGCGCTGCTGACGATCCCCCGGAAATCAAGCTGCGGGCAGGATACACCGACGGACATGTAGAGACCTATTCGGCCTCGGAAGTTGTGCCTATGAAGGTTTCCATTACTGCTGATGGTTGTGTCCCATACCCCGACGATGTGGGGCCAGGCGTATTCTTACTGCCGAGAAATGCACTCCATTAAGATAATATCTTGATACAAGTTGCTATACGACTGTTTCACTGGTTTCTCAAGCGTTAATAGTTACTTCTTGTCTTATCGTTCATAGTTGCAGAACCATCGATATAAAGAAGAAGGCTGTGAGCTAGAAAGCTCACAGCCTTCTTTCAAACCATATATCTAAAACTTTTATTACAGGCACTGTGCAATCCACCGGTTCACGAGGATTGACAAGTCCTGATAGTTAATTTGGCCGTCGCCGTTCAAGTCCTGACACATCGAACATTCA
>CAZVWH010000089.1:0-11340 GCA_964631175.1 uncultured Pirellulales bacterium
AATTCCTTCGACTTCGCTCAGGACAGGAAAAGGACTATTGCGTCGCCTTCGCCTTTGCCCCCTAAGGGGGCTTCGGCGACGCTTATCGAGAGAAAAAAAGATTCGGCGGTAAAGGTTGAGCAGTTAAAGAAAGCGTTCGGCGGAACCGGCGAAAAGAAGTGGCAGCCGATGACACAGCAGCAGTTTGCAAAGCGCCGAGCCGCTCAGTTGGCGGCATTGCGATTTGGTTAACGTCGCCGGCCCGGCGTCGGCTAAACATACGGATGTCTATGTAAACGACAATGGCAAAGAAATTGAGTAAAAAACAGTTGGCCGTGATAGAAGATTTGTTCATAGGCGAGCTCGAAGAGCAGGCGGTTCTGGATAAACACAACGTCCGCAGGGACGTCTTCAACAAATGGCTGGCCGACGAGCTTTTTGTTGAGCATTTTAATGAGCGTATTGCCGGCAGTTTCCGTCAAAGTCAGCTTATCATTGCCCGGTACGCTCCGTTAGCAGCGGCCAAGCTGGTACAGTTGACCGAGTCGGAAAGTCAGGAGACGTCTCGCAAAGCGTGTTTAGACATTATATCGATGGGTCAGCCGGATGGCCGTTTAGCCGGCACCCCTGCGGTGCCGGTCGATGATAAAGATTCACAAAAGGTTGTGCCGGAGCTTTCCGCCGAGGCAGTCGGTAGAATCCTCGCCGCCCTGGCGGAAGATGGTTAGCCGGTACTCCTGCGGTGCCGGTTGTTATTGTACTTTTCAGCCTGAAAGTATAATAAGAACCCGCTTATTGAATGAAAATACAATAAGATTTTCCTTGCTGCCGCAACCTGCGATGAAACCGCGTGTTAAATATTCCATATATTTAGCCCCCAGCTTTTCTGGGGGTTGACGTTTACGGAGTTCCAAATTGTTATTGCGTAAACCACAAACGTAGTTTATAATATTTGTAGATTTAGCAGGGTGAGGATATGAAATGCATTATATTCGTATCGCTGATATTCATTTCGACACTTCCGACAACACTTTTAGCGCAGGACAGCGACCTTGATAAAAAGAAACAACAGGCCGACAGGCTCGCCCGAAGGATTCTGCTCGAAAGATATGTTATCATCCGCGTTTATAACAACTGGCGGGCTGAGCCGGATAAATATCAAAAAGTTACCGTTCCGCTGAACGGCCTTTCAATAAATGCCGAGGCGATAAAGTCCGCCTGTCAGCAGATAACCAATTCAGCCGTCGTTGTTGTTACGGCTTTTGACCAGGACGATAATGTAGTTGCAGCGGTTCTCGGCGATAATATCTTTGCCGAACCTTATAAGCCGGGCAAACGAATTTCTTTATGGCCAAAGTCCCTGCAAAAATCAGAGCTAAAATATTTTGTTTTTAAGGACGCTATTGGAAATCCGATGCCGCTAGCCACGGTGCAAATATATCGCGGTCGCCGATACAGCGGTGATATTTCTACGCCGTCGGCTGTGGTCCAGCTCGACGAGCAAGGCCGAATGGAGCCGCCTTCACAGGACCCGACACTACATAAAAGCTGTTTAGTAGTAACTCATCCTGATTATGGCACAGCTCTTGTCGAGCCGGAGCCTGTTGTTTCTATCGATGGGCCCGTGATTGAACTCAAAGTGCCTCTGATTCGCAAGGACACAGAAGAGGATTTGAAGAGCATCCGCGGCGAAGTTATTGATAGCAATGGCAATCCGGTCGCAGCAGTGAAGATTACCTGTAACGATTTTTTTTCGGTTGATGGCAGCCTACTTAGCTTGGCCGGCTATACCTGGCCAAAAGTAAAAACTATAACCGATGCTCAAGGTCAGTTTTCTCTTTGTGTTCCGGTTATGTTGGAAGGTCGGCGTTCGTTTTTGCCGCCAGGTGCGCAATGTATGCTGTTTTTCATGCCACCCAAGCAGTTGGATTTAATACCTTGCAACAAAATTGTGCGAGTTGGCCAATCGAGCTTGATAACAATGAGGCGGGAATTAACTTCAACGACGATTTTCGTCTTTGAGGATGAGTTTGGCCCGGTGACCGATGCAAATATGCTCAGCCAGATATTTCTTGAAATCGAAGATAAGCAGGGCCAAGAAAAAGGTCGAGGCTGGTTCAAAGATCGGCTGAGGTGGGCAAACTTCGTGCCGGGCACTTATTTTGCGACCGCCAACTGGTACGGCAAACACTATATTTTTGAGCCGGTAACCATTGAGGCAGATGTCAATGAGCCGGTTGTTTTCAAGCCGGCCAAGATTGAGCCGCTTGAAAGGATTTATATCGGCCAGGTAATCCACGGCGTAACCGGCCAGCCCATTGCCGACGCACTGGTTATGAAGCAGCCTTTCATTACCGATATCAATAATGCCAATCTTGAGCCGGGGGAAATAGATATTATTTTTATGAGCTTCGGCCCAGAAACCGACTTAGATAGTCCGGAAATCGGGTATCTTACAGAGGATTTCATAACAAAAAAGATGTGCCTGACCGATGCCGACGGTTATTTTGTTATCTCTCTGCCGAACGTTCCGGAGCCGCCGTATCAGGAAATTATAGCGGTACGGAAAGACTTTCTCGGCGCCATTCAACAATTGTATGGTTTTTTTGCGATTGAGCCAAACGGTCCCCCTCTCCGTCTTGAGAAAAGATTTCAGCCGGACAAGAACGGAATTGTCAGACTTGCACCTTTGAAATTGTTTCCCGCCGGTGCGATAATAATTGAGCCGATTATACCTGCTGAGTATCAGAAAGAGCATCTCAGGGAGAAGGCAGTTTATCGCAGGCTTATATTAAATTGGTTAAAGTTCGGCGAAGATAAGCCAGCCTGGTTTGAGGCGATGGGTGATTACACCAATACGATTAAAAATGACGGCGCTTCATTATATAACAGAAAAAACCTTAGGCCGAATACCGTTCAGAAGGTATATGTGCCTTCGGATTTGCAGATGACTATACAGATATCCATGGCAGAAATGCCTGATCTATACTTGCTTGAGCCGATTGTTATTGACAATATCAAGGTCAGCCAGGGAGAGGTGCTGGACCTGGGACGGGTGGAGTTTGGCTCCGCGATCAGAGTGGCGGTAAAGGTTATCGACTCATCAGGTATACCGGTCGGTGGCGTAACAGTCAGACACAAAGATGAAGATGGCTTGTATTGTGGGCGTTGGAACATCACCAACGCCGATGGCGTGGCATATCTTTATGTCCCTCGCTATTCGAGGGGACAGTTCGTTGTGGAGCATTTTTTTAAGCGAGCCGACGACGATTCTTGGCAGAAACCTCTGCGAGAGGGCATACCTTACGAGGTCGCTGGCCAAGAGGACGCCGGACACACTTTTACTCTACAACTCACAGATGAATTTTTAGAAATTCTATTTGAGTGATTTCATACCGTACTTAGCATCGTAATTGAAAACCCACAAAGCAGGAACCCTTGTGGGACTCTTATCAGCTTTTATTCGGAGATAAAAACATGTGTGACATTGCCAAAGCGGCACACGTATTTTCCGTTCTTCGGCGGACTCGGCCGCGAACAAAGCGAGACCTTAAAAACTACGTTAAGGTCTTTCTCGGCATCAACGTCCCCGATAGGAAAATCTGTCCCGAACACAACAGCCCTATGGACTACCTCTGGCACGCCTACTCCGCCGATTTTCCGGAATATTTAGCCCCCCAATTCACTGGTGGGTTTTCACGGAACAGCGATTGTATCGTCTGGGCCAATCGAGCTGGCGGAAAAACAGAATTAGCAGCAGTCGCTACGCTGATGGACTGCATATTCAAGCCGAACTGCCAGGTCAGAATCTTAGCCGGCTCCGGCGAACAGGCAGGCAGAATGTATCAATACTTAACCACCTTTTTAAGCAAAGGCTTCGAGGAGTTTCTTCTCGGCCCCATCCGGAAAGAAAAATGTCACTTTGTCAACGGCTCAACGGTCGAGGTCCTGATGCAGTCGGCGACCAGCGTCCGCGGCCAGCACATTCAGAAGCTCCGCTGCGACGAGGTCGAGCTGTTTGATGAGGAAGTCTTTGCAGCGGCAAAATTCACCACCCACAGCACAGAAAACATCACGGCTGCGATGGAGATGATAAGTACAATGCACCGGCCATTCGGGTTAATGCAAAAAATTGTTTCACAGGCCCGCCTTAGCGATAGCGACGGCGGGTCGGCAGGCGCCCCGCCCACAGGCCTGTCCCGAGCACGGTCGAGGGATGGCGGGGCTAAACTGTTTAAATGGTGCATCTGGGAGGTGCTCGAGCGCTGCACTGACAGAAGCTGCTCGCAATGTCCCTTGTGGACGGATTGTCAAGGTAAAGCCAAACACGCCTGCGGCTACTTGAAGATTGACGATTGTATAACGCAGATGCGGCGGGCCAGCAGGGCAGGCTGGGAAGCTGAGATGCTATGCAAAAAGCCTCTGCTGGATAATGTGGTTTTTAATGAGTTCGACACCGCCGAGCACATAAAGCCTGTAGATTACGACCCGAATCTGCCGTTGTACCGCAGCCTTGATTTTGGCTTTGTCAATCCGTTTGTGTGTTTGTGGATTCAGACCAGTGAAGATGGCGTTGTGCGGGTGATAGATGAGTATGTTCGCAGCCGAGCTACGGTTGATGTGCACGCCGACGAGATAAAGAGCCGAACACCGTGTGCTGAAGAGCAAGTTGCAGCAACATTTTGTGACCCAGCCGGTGCAGGCGTAAATGATGTGACCGGCACGAGTGTGGTGCGGGAGCTGAGGGCGATGGCAATAGCGGTACGGTATCGGCGTAGCAGCATTTTGGAGGGTATTGAGCTTATTCGTCGGGCTGTACGCGACGGTTCCGGCAAGAGTTCGCTGATAATTTCGCCGAGGTGTCCGAGGCTGATAGAAGCGATGCAGTGTTATCATTATCCGGAGCACAACGGCGCTACCAGCCGAGAATTGCCTTTGAAAGACGGTGTCTATGACCATCCCATCGACGCCCTTCGCTACTTTTTCATCAATTACAAACACCCAACAAAGACCGCCAACCGGCGGTATTAAAAAAAGAAAAACTTGACAAAAATATTGATATAATTATAATAAAGTTATGACATAATATTGACGAATAGTAGCTTAAGTTCTTATACTATAAATAATTAAGTGTGACAAAAATATGACTATATTTCTATATATCTATGACAAATTATAGCTGGATAAATTTTATAATAAATCTGGAAAAGCTTCCGTGGCACACTTGGATTAAGCTCGGCGAATGCGCAGCAAAGTGCAACCAAATAAAGTCTATTCCGCTTAAACCTAATATTAAAGAGCAGCTTCACCTGATTTATCTGGCCAAGGGAGCTCACGCTACCACCGCAATTGAGGGTAACACCCTCTCTGAAGAGCAGGTAAAAGACTTGCTCGAAAAGAAGCTTACACTGCCGCCTTCAAAACAATATCTCGAACAGGAAGTGAACAATATCATAGAAGCTTGCAATAAAATAGCCATCGAGATATCAAGAGGTGCTCTGGGAACCATTTCCATTGAACAAATCTGCCATTATAACAGCGACGTTCTCAAAGGTAACTTGCCCCACGACGAAGCTGTTCTGACGGGTCAGGTCAGAACTCATAATGTTGTGGTCGGCAATATCTATAGGGCACCGCCAGCCGAAGATGCTAGATGGCTTCTGGAAAAATTCTGTGATTGGATGAACGGAGGAGATTTTATCAACGAGCAATTACCGCTTCATTTTGCTATCATAAAATCTATTGCGGCCCACTTGTATATAGCATGGATACATCCATTTGGAGATGGTAACGGCAGAGTGGCGAGACTATTGGAATTTATGATACTGCTAAATTCAGGTGTGCCGTCGCCGGCTGCGCATCTGCTTAGCAGTCACTATAACATGACTCGCGCAGAATATTATAGACAGTTGGACAAAGCAAGCAGAATAGGGGATCCGACAGAATTTTTCACGTACGCTATCGAAGGTTTTCTTGATGGCCTGCAGGAACAATTACAATATATACAAGAACACATCGTGAGTGTTTGCTGGCGGGACTACATTTATGAGATGTTTAGCAAGCAGCACAGCAATAATACTATCAAACGAAGAAGAGAGCTGGCGATTAGAATTTCAGAGCAAGGCGAGCCTGTTGATAAGAATAGTATTTTGCTGCTTATGAGGAAAGAATACAGAGACAAAACTGAAAGAACCATTTCGCGCGATTTGAATGAGCTTGAAAAAATGAGATTAATTATCAGAAAGAAAAGTATGTACGCCGCTAACAAAGACCTGATTTTGCAGTTTCTTCCTTTTAGCACATCATACTAAGAATATCTTCATAGCATGACCCTATCGATGCACTACGCTACTTTTTCGTCAACTACCAACACCCCGCTAAAACTGCAGACCGGCGGTATTAAAAGAGTAGAATACAGCAGACAGGAGTCAGAATACAGAATTAAAAATATTTAGCCCCTAAATCCTTCGACCCGGCACAGGACGGGTTTATTTGGGGGTTTATAGCTGCGCATAAAAAAGACAGGGCTGAGGTGCGGAGGGAGAGGAAAAGCGAGATAACCTCAGCCCTGTTGTATGCCTATCAAAACTAAATAATAAAAACAGCTCTTGCACAAAACTGCTTGACTTTGAAGATAATCCGCTATACTTGCATCAAGAGCAACATTTATTAACCATTTACCATTATATACTACCGAATGCAAGCGGACAAGACCTATTTGAGGATAAATATTAAAATTTTTTAAAATAAAAAATCATTGGTTAGAATTTCCCTATCCGGCTAAAAAAATGGACGAACGTCAAATAAAAACCGCGGTATTGGGCCTTAATGAAGGGGGCCGGCTTTTGCTCAAGGCGGCATCGCAAATGGCTCATTTTCAAATTCAGGCGGTCGCTGACAAAAATAGAAACCTCGCTGAAAAAACAGCAGCGCAGTATGAATGCTCCGCATACGATGACTACCGACAGTTGGTAATACAAAGTCATCTTGATTGTCTGCTTGTCGCGGCTGGAATGTACAGTTGCGCCGAGCATATTCGAGCCGCGATGAAAAAGAAATTCAGCGTGCTCAAGCTGGCTCCGCCGGCAAGAGATTTTGAAGAAGCTGCGGAATTCGTTCGGCTGGCTGAATGCGAAGGGATAAAATTTGCCATCGCCAATCCCAGCCGATTTGCCGGTAGCTTCCTTGCCTTTCGCGATTTCTTGCATCGAAGTGAAATCGAACAAATTTTTCTGATAGAAGCTTTTTGTAACGTTGATAGCCAAATGAATCCGGCGTGGCATACGGACCCGAAACTGGCCGGCGGTGGCGTATTGCTACGCAACTGTTATGAGACGATCGACCAGATAATGTGGAATTTTCCTATGCCGCTGCAGGTCTATTCGTTGAACACCAATCAAGCTTCTGATAAACAACAACGGCTTTATCTGACAGAAGACACAGCGATTGTAACGATGAAGTTTGACGATACGCTTATCGGTAACTTGATAGCGTTGCGCCGGCCGGGGCCTGGGCCGAAGCATGAGTTTCTGAGAGTCTATGGCAAGGACAAGATTTTATCCGTCGGCGAAGGCCGACTTACGGTAAGTGACGCATCGGGAAAGGTCCACGAGCAATTGCAATATGACGACGATGCTCTCAATTGTATGATGAAGCTTTTGGATAATTTTGCGGTGAGTATATTATCGCCCGACGAGAGCAAACTCTGCAGCAGCGGCCAGGAAAATCTGAAAAATATGGCGGTCATTGAATCTGCTTACCTATCGGCTCGTACGGCAATTCCGGAAGAACCAAGTAGATTTCTAAATGTACGCCGCAAGCAAGCTGTGACGCCGACAAAGGTTTAGTCAGACTCAAAATAGTGAAAAAGAAGCGTTTGACAAAGAATTGGACAGACTATAATCTATAGCTAAATGACCGATTAAAAGTGTTATGTGTGTATTGGAGAGTTTGCCATGAAAAACACGATTTATCTTGTTGTCATTGTCCTGTCTATAGTCCTGGCTGCTGTGGTGTTTTTTTGGACCCGATCGTCAGGCTCGGGTGGTATCGAGGACATTAAACGTGGTGAGAAGTCGATGTGGGTCAAGTGCAACAATCCGGAATGTAATGCCGAATATCAAATGGATATGAGGGATTACTACGAGCAAACACAAGAAAAAATGAAGGCCAATCCTTTGTTGTCGCAAACACCAGCTTTGACCTGTGAAAAATGCGGAGAGCCGAGTCTTTTCAGAGCTGAAAAGTGCGAGAAATGTGGAGCAGTCTTCTTTTATGGGGCATCCAAAGATTATCCGGACCGTTGTCCCAAGTGCAAATATAGCAAAACAGAAGCAACGCGGCAGGAACGGCTCCGTCAGCGAGGACGTTAGCTGATAGCATAAACTGAGCTGGCAAGCGCTGGGGCTGAACGGCTTTTCACTCGGCGAAGTTCTGCATTTGAGATGAGCTGATGTTTTATGGGGGATTTGAGTCTAAAAAAGCTTATTGTGTCTGATTGTCTTTTAAGTTTGTCAGGACTGCCTGGTAATAATCTTCTTTTCCGATTTTCAAGTGCGCAAGATTAGAATATTTTTCTTGAATCTCCATTTTTAAATATATTATGCGGTTTTGGGGGCTGGGATGCGTTGAGAAAAATTCGATCTGCTTTATTTTCTGCTCGTCCTGAAGCATCTGCATAGTCTCAATCATGCCGTAGGGGTCGTAGCCGGCCTGCACCATATAATCAAGTCCTGCAAGGTCGGCCTGCTGTTCGTCCGTTCTACTATATTGCAGGCCAAGGATTTGCCTGGCCATGTTTACTGCCGACAAGGCGCCGCGGGTTGTATCTTGCGAAGCAACCGCAGCGAGCAAAATGCCCATTCCAATCTCCCGGCTCATCGCTACTGAACTATCTCGTGCAACGATGTGCGCTACTTCATGGGAAAGTATTCCTCCCAGTTGAGCCTCATTTGTCAATTTTTGAAGTAATCCTTTTGTAATGAAAATATATCCGCCGGGTAGGGCAATTGCATTAGTTGATTCGTGCTCCACTGCAACGAAGTGATACTCCAGATCCGGCTTATGGCTAACGCGAGCAACTCTCTGGCCGACGTTATCTATATAGCTTTGCAGACTCTCATTAGTAATTCTGCCGCCCATCTGTTTTTCAACTTCAGGAGCATATTTTTTACCTATTGCAACGTCTTTCTGCTCCGGAAAGAGCATAAATTCTTCTTCGCCGGTTATCGGATTGATTGCGCAGCCCCAGCAAAAACAAAGGATAAACTCTAAGCTCAAAAGCAGCAGTATTGCCCGCATAATCACACCGACAGGTGCATGTCAAGTTTGTAGGTGAGGTGGACGCTATTATATTACCTATTATCTCAATGGATAATGGTTGGTCGCCTTTTGTCACCTCGACCGAGGCCGTATGGCCGAGTGGAGAGGTCTGCCTTCAAAGCAGATTTCTCCACTCCGTTCGCTGCGCTCACTACGGTCGAAATGACAAACGTTTCTTTCTGTAGATTTTACCAACAATCTTGACACGCACCCCACACCGACAATTACGAAAAGTTATATTTGAAAATTTAAAGAAAATTTATTATAAAATATGTTTCGTCTTTGTTGGTAGCAAAAACTATGGTCCAGCAAAAAAAGTGTAAAGGCTGTATCCACGAGAATGACTGCCGGGCTGTTTACAGGAAGCTGACAAGCTTGTCCGCCGCGGCGGATTCATTTGCATTCAAAGCCTGTTTTGTATTTTTACTGCCCATATTGGTTTTTATTACCTCGTTGGCGGCTTTTGAACGGATTGTAACCGAAGCAGTAAATACGAAACACCTGCAAACAACTCTTAGTTTCCTGCTCGCTGTGTCTATAACCTTTACGGTTGTGCTAATTATAAAAGTAATAAATAGACAATTTAATAAGAACAAGTAGTTCCTAAAAATCTTCAAGGATGAAAGTAAATACCATAGGCAGATTTTCTTTTACCGGCGGAGTTCATCCTCCGCAGAGAAAAGAGCTTACCCGCGACAGCGAGATACAACCCGGCCCTGATATTAAAGCCGTTGCCATAATGCTCAGCCAGCATCTCGGAGCTGTTTGCCAGCCGTTGGTCAGGAAGGGCTATATGATTCTGGCGGGACAGAAAATCGGCGATGCGGATGCATACGTCTGCGCACCTGTACATTCTCCGATCAACGGCAAAGTAAAAGAAATAGCTCTACGGTCACATCCGGTCCTCGGCAGAAGCCCGGCTGTAATTATAGAAGCATACCAGTATGTCCCTACGAAGCCACCACGGTTTGAGCTAAAGGATGGTTTCGATGAAAATAAATACTCTTCGGAACAAATATGCGATGCCGTCCGTAGGGCCGGTATTGTAGGTATGGGCGGTGCGGGATTTCCAACAAGAGTAAAGATTGAGCCGAATCCCCGACTACCTAAAGAGGTACTGATTATTAACGGCAGTGAATGCGAGCCGTATATAACCTGTGACTATCGAATTATGTTAGAGCGGACGAGCCGGATTATTACCGGCATCAAGCTCGCTCGCAAAGCATCCGGCTGTTCACAGGTCTTTATCGCCATAGAGGATAATAAGCCCAAAGCAATAGAAGTTATGAGCGAAGCGCTGGCTGAGCACGCACACGGTGACGATATGAGGGTCGTTCCAGTTAAAACAAAGTATCCGCAGGGCGGCGAAAGACAGCTTATACAAGCAATTCTAAAAAGAGTTGTCCCCACCGGCGGCATTCCGCCCGCTATCGGAGTGGTCGTGCTTAATGTCGCTACAACGGCGGCAATTGCCGAAGCGGTCATCGCCGGTACACCTTTGACTCACAGGGTGGTGACCGTTACCGGTGAAGCTATTGCAAATCCGGGAAATTTCAATGTCGCCATTGGAACATCCGTCCGTGACCTTATCGAATTCTGTGGAGGTGTGACCAAAAAGTCGGCAAAGGTGGTTGTCGGTGGGCCAATGATGGGAATTGCAATTGCGGATTTGGATACGCCGATTACAAAGACCACCAACGCTATAACTGTGCTGACAGGAGAGGAAATCGGCAAAGCCAAATTCTCGCGACGCCAGACGCCATGTATTCGCTGTGGCAGATGCCTGCAGGTTTGCCCGGAGAATTTAAATCCGACAAAAATCGCCCATGCGGTTAAAAATAATCTCTTAGATGTAGCAGAGAGTTACTATATCAATGCCTGTATAGAGTGCGGCTGCTGTAGTTACGTCTGCCCAGCCAATATAGAAGTGACAGGGTATATTAAAACAGGAAAAAACCTTTTAGCCAGACAAAAGAAGAAGATGCCAACTTAGATACTCGACAAATATGGTAGTTTATAAGTGACTAAAGTGGGATAAAA